>JAFGIQ010000045.1 GCA_016929575.1 candidate division FCPU426 bacterium | reverse complement strand
GGGCGGATTTGAACCGCCGACCCCCTGCTCCCAAAGCAGGTGCGCTAGCCAGCTGCGCTACACCCCGATTAATTATTTATTATACAAGATCCACTGCGATAAAAGCTTGCCGGCTGAAATTACCATCCACTAATCCACTCTCTACTTTCACCTTTCATCCTTTTTCATACGACGATATGCGGCGAAAAACCGTCCATCCGCACTATATCCCCAAATTCTTTTTTATTTTACCAGAATTAAGTATTGTGTCCCAGTTTTTCGCAATCACTGCCGCTATTTTCTTTAACGCCCGGTATCTGTGGCTTAGCTGGTTTTTCCGCGCCGGCCGCAGCTGGGCAAAGGTTTTGGTTTCCCCCCGGGGAATAAAAACCGGATCATAACCAAAGCCGTTTTCTCCTGCCGGTTTTTCAGTGATGCGCCCCCAAACCCTGCCTTCACGCAAAACCGTTTTCCTGCCCGGAACTGAAAAGGCCATGACGGCGGCAAAATAAGCCTGCCGTTCTTTTCCTTTCGCCCGTTTGAGCGACCGGAGCAGCTTGCGGTTGTTGGCCTGATAATCGCAGGCAGGGCCGGCAAAGCGTGCGGAGCGGACACCGGGTTTTCCTTTCAGCACGGGCACAAACAAACCGGAATCATCCGCCAGGGCCGGAAGCCATAGTGCCCGGGCTACTGCTTCTGCTTTTTTGGCGGCATTGGCATGGAGGGTCCGGCCGTTTTCCATCACCGGCGGCAGGGGCGGATAATCAGACAAGGGGCGCACTTCCAACCCGACCTTGCGCAGTATTCCCTTTATCTCATACAGCTTGTGTTTATTGTTCGTGGCCGCCACCAGCACGGCCCGGGAGTTGACACCCATGCCGGTCTAGTCTTCCTCCATGATTTGTTTTTGCTTTTCGATCAGACTCGCAATGCCGGCCTGGGCCAGGTCCAAGAGTTGTAAAAGCTGCTCGCGCGCAAACGGCTCTTTTTCCGCCGTACCTTGAACCTCTATCATTTTACCATTGCCGGTCATGATGACATTCATGTCCACTTCGGCCTGGCTGTCTTCCTGGTAGTCCAAATCCAGCAGCAGTTCGCCCCGCACAATCCCCACTGAAACCGCAGCCACCTGGTCGTGCAACGGCCAAACCGCGATTTCTCCGCGTTTTTGCAAAAACCTGCAGGCATCCGCCAGCGCCAAATAAGAGCCGGTGATGGCGGCGGTTCGCGTGCCGCCATCGGCCTGGATCACATCGCAGTCCAAAATGACGGTCCGCTCCCCCAGCTTGGCTGTATCCACCACGGCCCGCAAGGAACGGCCGATGAGGCGCTGGATTTCCTGGGTCCTGCCGGTCTTGTTGCGCCCGGCTTCACGCTGAATGCGCGTGGGCGAGGAACGGGGCAGCATGCCGTATTCGGCCGTCACCCACCCCTTCCCTTTGCCGCGCAGGAAAGGCGGCACATCATTTTGCACGGTGGCCGTGCAGATGACTTTTGTATGACCGGCTTCAATCAGCACCGCCCCCTCGACTTCCTTCAGGTAATTACGCGTGATTGCAAGGGGGCGCAATGCGTTCCCCGGCCTTCCATTCTCTCTCATGTTCGTCGCTCCTTGTTCAGCATTTCGAGGCAGCCGTAGGCGCCGTTGAATTCCGGGGTCTCGGGCACAGTCACCCTATAGCCGGCTTGCTGCAGAAAATACACCAGTGCCTGGTTCCTGGCCCCGCCGCCCACAAAAACCAGATTGGGTTGCGGCCAGCGCTCCAACATCGGCCGGATCCGCAAAAAAGTGGAATGGTTTACGCCCGCACACAGCCGGGGCAAAGGGACGCCTTCGGCAATCTTGCCGATAATCTCGGACTCCGCGTAAACCGCACAGGTGGTGGATAAATCCTCCGGGTCCTGGTAATGGCGAAAAAGCTCTTCCAGGCTGACGCCGAGCACGATTGCCATGTTCTCCAAATACCTTCCGCTGCCGGCTGCGCATTTGTCATTCACCGCAAAATCTTCCACTTCCTGGTTCCGGACTAATACCACCTTGGTGTCCTGACCGCCCACATCCAGAAGAATAAACGCGTTGGCAGAAAAGCGTTTGGCGCCCGCGACGTGTGCCAGTATCTCGCTGATTACCATGGCATTCCCGACTTTGACGTTATTGCGCCCATAGCCGGTGGCGGCTACGGAATGAAGCGGCAGCAGTCCCATGGCCCCGAAATCCAGCGCATTGCTGCCGCCGGGCATATCTTGTAAAAACCGGTGATACAAATCAGGCGTGGGCATATCCCACAATTTTATTCTGCCGTCCTGGTCCTGAAGCGCGAATTTGACCTTGCGCGATCCAATATCAACTCCCAGACGCATTACCCCTGCCTCTGCTTTTTCTGCCGGAGAACCTGAATAAAAGTCTCCAGGCGTGTTTTAGTCCTGCCGTCCACTGGACCTACTTTGTCCCCTTCCAGAGTCAAAATGGGCAGGGAGAGGCGGTTTCTGAACCCCATATCTTCCAGCTGATGATGGCAAAACGATTGCACATAGTGGATGTATCCGTCCAAGCGGCGTAATTTGCTTTGTTCCAATATATCCTGAATGCGGCCATAAAAGCTATACGGATAAGTATAATTTAAATTTTGATCCAGAAGATCCTTTTGGTATTCCGGCATGGCAAACTGCCGCGCAACTTCGTGATAAACCACCCTGGCTCCCAGCGATTCAAGATAGGGAAAAAGATCCGTAAATACTCCCGGGATCCCCAAAATGCCCAAACGCAGCATGGAAGGCGGGTATGGTTTTGTATTTTTGTCAGTAATCGTTTCCAGCTTTATCTTAAAAACCTCGGGATTGCCCATAAAATCCGTGCAATTGATCAAAGCATAAAGCTGATCCTGGCCGGAGATCCTGTCCTCCTGCCATCCCATTTGGTCAATCTGATGCGCGATGTGGCGGATCCGGTCCAGACGCTTCTTGCAGACCTCCACATCGTCCCATTGCACACCGAAAAAATCCATGAGTTTCTGCATTTCCCAGCGCAACAGCTGGCGGTTTTTTTCGTAAGGGTATGAAAACGGGATGAATTCAACACCAATGGGAAGCATGGATTCCAGCATGCTGACAACATGTTTGCAATCCCCTTGCACCACCCCGACAACTGCGTGAATATTCAATTTTCGTATGACACTGTGTATGCCTTTCACCCAGGTGCAGACATTGCGTGGCAAACCATGCCTTTCCGCTTCATCCACCAGCTGCTGCGGGTGTTTGTCGGCAATG
>JAFGIQ010000001.1 GCA_016929575.1 candidate division FCPU426 bacterium | reverse complement strand
GCAGAGGAATAGAGCAATAGAAAACAGAACCGCGGTGATAGGCACAAGAGCAACCGACGACCCGAGGGGGTGCGGGGGAGAGGCTCCGCATCAGGAGATCAGGTGTTCATCTGCTGCCAACTGTTCGACGGTTTTGTGTCATGCAGGAGAATATAATCAGGACGTTCGGAAAAAACGCATAGGAGCCCGGGATGTGACGGGTCATTTCGAAGCCGCAAAGGATTCGAAGGGTTTTTATGTTGAGAGGTTTTTTGGATGTTTCAACTGAAGACGTGGTTTTATTGGCTGGGGATACTATTTTATCTTTCGCTATCTGCAACAGCTTGGGGAAAGATGGACCAGGCAACGCGTTATCTGGAATGCTCGACATCACTTCGCGGTCCTACCGGTTGGATTAATATTCCTTCAGCCTCTCTGCCCGGATCAGGAAAATTATCTGCCGGCATACATCTCAACTATGCCAAGGTCAATCTGGGTGTTTGGGATATTTTTGAGGGCGGCATCTACTTTGAAGCAGACCAATTGGGCGACCGCTTCAAACCCTATAGGAATTTATCGCGCTGGGAGTTGGTTGAAAAGAATATTCCGGCATTTATGCGCGATTCTTTCCGTGGCAATGCCAAACTCAAATTGTTGGATCAGGATTGGGCGATGATCAGCCTGGCGGGGGGCATTGAGGAACAGGATTATTATATAGTAGCCCAACGATTCATGAGCGAACTTTCACGTGTCACCTTGCTGGCCGGCTGGGGGACAGGGCGTTTTGAAAAGTCTTTTTTTGGTTTTAGTAAAACGATATTTTCCGGTGCGGAAATAATTTTTGAATACGATGGCCAGGGCATCAACTTTGGCCTCAGGCTGCTCCTGGCTCCGAATCTTATACTGGATTTGGCCGGGAGGAATCTGGATACCGTGGGCGAAGTGCAGGATCTGGGAGAGGTAATTTCCGGGCATTTGTTGTTTGGCATTACTTATGTTGAGCGGGTTTGGTAACCCGCATGCGGCGCATGCGGGTTACTGTTACCGGCCGCGTACAAGCGGTGGGATACCGGTATTTTTCCCGGGCGGTTGCCGCACCCCTGCAGCTGTCAGGGTATGTAAAAAATCAACATGACGGCAGTGTTCTCCTCGAGGCCCAGGGACCGGAGAACCAGCTCAGGACCTTCCTGCAGGAGCTGCAAAAAGGTCCCCGGCTGGCTTGGGTCGAATCCCTGGATGTGCAATGGATCGAGCCGATTGCCGGAGAAGAGGGTTTTGCCATACAGCATTGACCATCCGCCGGGATATAAGGCATGCAGGCTGCACGTCCGCGCTTGCCGGCGGCGGTAATACTTTCCTGGGCTTGCACAACCGCCCAACACCAGCGCGATTACACAAAAAGGAAGCAACGGATGTCTGCCAACCGCAGGGATAAAAAAGTCATGACCAAGCAAGCGGATAAGGCGGGTCATGCATATCGCCCGGCAAGGCACAGCGGGAAAAAAGCCGGGCGTCCGATTAAAAATAAAAAGCGCAGGCGTTCCCCGGCAGAAAAAAAACGCAGTTCCCGGGTTAAGTCCAAAAAATCCGGGCGCCTCCGTAAACCGTTAAAACGCGGTCGCCCGGCAACAGCCGTAGCATACAGACGTGTGCGCGGAGGAAAAGCCAAAACGCCGGCGGCGCCTTTGCGGTCGAAGAAGAAGGCTGCGGCAAAAGATCTGCCGGGAGACCGGTACGAGCGAGAACACGCAGAAGACTGGAAGACGTCGGAACGCGGTTCGGCGGAGCCGGAGCAAACCGGGAATGCAGTACGACCGGCCGATGAAGAACCATCCGCGGAGGAAATGGACCTGGAGCAGGAAGAGGAGGAAGAGGAAGAGGATCCCGCCAGCGAAGTGATGGTGAATGTCGAAGAAGACCAGGAAAGCCGGCACCAGGGAAAGGATGAACTGGACGCCGTCAAGCAATACCTGGAAGAAGTGAGTAAAGTGTCGCTTTTGACTTTTGAGCAGGAACAGGCATTGGCCTATCGGGTGACGGCAAACGATGCCTCGGCGCGCCAGAGCATGATCGTGAGTAATCTGCGGCTGGTCATTTCCATTGCCAAGCATTATTTGAACCGCGGGTTGTCCCTGCTGGATCTGATTGAGGAGGGGAACCTCGGCCTGATGCGCGCGGTTGAAAAATTCTCGCCTGAAAAAGGCTTCCGCTTTTCGACCTACGCAGCCTGGTGGATTCGGCAGTATGTCAAGCGGGCCTTGGCCAATCAAAGCAACTTAATACGATTGCCGGTGCACGTGGTGGAGAGGGTGTCGAGGGTATCCAGGGCCAGATACGAGTTGGCGCAGAAGCTGCGCCGGGAGCCCACGGCTGCTGAAATCGCCAAGGCCATGAAAGTGCCGGTGGAACACATTTTTGAAATATTGCAGGTGGACCAAAAACCCGCGTATTTGGAGACCATGGTGAGTCATTCGGACAGGGACACACGCACGCTGGGGGATTTATTGGAGGACAAGAAAAACGAAGCCCCGGATGCAGGGATATTGGAAAACATACAAAAAGAAAAACTGAAAAAAATGATGGGCATTTTAACGGAAAAGGAAAGGGTCATTATTATCACCCGCTTCGGGCTGGACAATGATCCGCCCTGCACCTTGGAGGAAACCGGGCAAAAATTCGGCCTGACGCGGGAACGCATCCGCCAGATTGAAGTCACGGCCCTCAAAAAGCTGCGTGCTTTTCTCAGGCAGAATACTTCGTCGGTGGATGACATTTTCAAATAGGGGGGATGCAGATGCTCGCCAAGATCAAGGAAAAAATCAGGGACATTCCTGATTTCCCCAAAGCGGGGATTATTTTTAAGGACATTACGCCTTTGCTCGCTGATGCCGAGGGTTTTGCCCAAGCCGTCAACGCCATGGCCGAACATTTCCAGGGCCTGGGGATCACCAAAGTGGTGTGCGTGGAAGCAAGGGGTTTTATTATCGGCGCACCGCTGGCGGCGAGATTGGGCGCTGGGATTGTCCCGGTAAGAAAGCCCGGCAAACTGCCCTATCAGACCATTCAGCAAACATATGCCCTGGAATACGGCACGGATACGTTGGAGATGCATGTGGACGCCATTGCTCCCGGCGACCGGGTGCTCATCGCGGATGACCTGCTGGCCACCGGCGGAACAGTGGCGGCGGTGGTGGAATTGGTGAAAAAGCTCAAGGGCGAGATTCTTGGTTTGGCTTTTCTCATTGAATTGGATTTTTTGCACGGGCGCAATAAATTAAAGGGCCAGGATATTTTCACGCTGATTCATTATTAACAGGATGACGGGAAATTCCGTGGTTTTGCCCCCGTAGCTCAGTTGGATAGAGCAGCGGTTTCCTAAACCGTTGGCCGTGCGTTCGAGTCGCGCCGGGGGCACCAGTCCCGCACCGGATGGTGCGGGGCGGAGCAATTGAGAATCGCGAATGGCAAAATATATCGAATGTGGATTTGGAAAAGCGGGAATCACATTGATTCTTTGGCAAAAACAGGAGACTGGACCGCCGGAGACATCTTTTTGTCAACGTGGGGCAGTAACCCGTGCACGTGCGTCCGGGATTCGGGACACCTTGTAGAATGACTGCAGGCGTGGACTTTTGTTTTCTGCTGCCACGTTGACAAAAAGATGTCTCCGGCGGCGTCACCGCAATGTGGGCAGCAATACATCGGGTTTTATTATAGGAATATTTTATCGCGTTTGCGGTGCGGGGCAGGATTATAAAAAAAAGGGAAGGAAAGAGGGATGCCATGATTGATTTGCATATGCACACCTTCCATTCAGACGGTGATTTAATACCAGCGGAATTGGTGCGCCGGGCCAAAGCGGCGGGCTATAAGGCCCTGGCCATCACCGATCATGTGGACCAGTCCAATCTGGAGGAGTATGTTCCCCAGATTGTGGCCACTGCCAAGGCCTTGTCCGTGGGCGCCGCCATGATGGTTCTCGGCGGGGTGGAAATCACGCACGTCCCCCCGAGACAGATCCCGGGATTGATCAAAGCTGCCAGGGATTTGGGGGCCGACCTGGTGGTGGTTCACGGCGAGACGCCGGTGGAGCCGGTTGCCCGGGGAACAAACCGGGCGGGAATCATGGGGGGCGCGGATATTATTGCCCACCCGGGGCTGATCACCCGCGCCGAAGCGCGCCTGGCGCGGCAAAAAGGGGTGGTTTTGGAAATAACCTCGCGGGCCGGGCATTCTTTGACCAACGGCTATGTTGCCAAAACCGCGCGCCAGGCAGGATGTGGAATGGTCATCAACAGCGATTGCCATGCGCCGTGGGATCTGCATACGCCGATGCTGATGGAAAAGGTGGTGCTCGGCGCAGGGCTTTCTTTGGCGGACTTAAAGGCCATGCAAACCACGGCCTGGAAGATAAGCAGGCGCGCAGCGTAGAAAGACCGCGGCGCCGGCAAAACAGCAAATAAGCAAAGGCGGGGGATGATGGTGAAAACACGGTATACGCACAAACAAATCAGGAAGAGCATGAAGAAGGACGAATTGCGCGATGTCCTAAACAGGGTTGTTGATTTCAGCAAAAAAAACACGGAGAACATCGTCATCACCGCCATTATTGCGGTGGTGGTGCTGGTTTTAATCCCTTTGTATTTCAGCAACCGGGAACAGAATGAGAGGCGGGCGGGAACCATGTTGACCCGGGCCATTTCCTATTCCATGCAGCCTGTGGCTGAAGGCAAGACAGACCCGGCCAGCGGCCAATTCAGGACCGTGGAGGAAAAATACCGGCAGGCCCAGCAAACTTTTGCGGAAATATCCGGGACCTACCGCAACACGCGTATGGCGCAAATCGCCAAAGTCGGGGAAGCCAACGCCTCTTTTTATCTGAAGGAATACGAAAAAGCCCTGGGGCTCTATCAGGAGGCGAAGCTCAAAAAGGCGGATGCGCAAATGCAACTCACACTGGACGAAAGGATCGGCGCCTGTTATGAAAACATGGGCAAGTGGCAGGAGGCGCTCACTACCTATCAGGCGATTCTTGACGGACACCCGGCGTATTTCAACCGGCGGGCGGTGCAGTACCATATGGCTTTGTGTTATGAACAATTGGGCCAAGGGGACCAGGCGCGGGCGCTGTTGGAAGCCGTGCAAACCGAGGATCCGGACAGTTATTGGGCGGAAATTGCGCGGCGCCATCTTCTGATAGCGGAAAAATCGCGGAAATAAAGGCTTGACAGGGACGAGAAGGTAGGCTATTTTTTGCTTTCTACCATGTAATATCAACAACACCAACGGGGCTGTGGCGCAGCTGGGAGCGCGTCTGAATGGCATTCAGAAGGTCAGGGGTTCGAGCCCCCTCAGCTCCACCAGAAAATTTTGC
>JAFGIQ010000044.1 GCA_016929575.1 candidate division FCPU426 bacterium | reverse complement strand
GAAGTGGTTTTTTCAGTGGCAGACCAAGGCGATCCGCTGTCGTCCCAACAGCAGCAAAAGGTGTTCGAGAAATTTTACCGGGCGACCAGCAAGCCCGGTGCCGCGCCTGCGGGCAGCGGTTTGGGGCTGGCCATTTGCAGAATAACTGTTGAAAACCACGGCGGTCAGCTGTGGGTGGAGTCCGGCCCGGAAGGCGGCAATGCGTTCCGCTTTCGCCTCAAACGCGTCTCCGGCCCGGCCGCCCCGCCCCTGTAACCTGATAAGGTCAACGAAATATCGGCCAGGTCACTGCAAAAAAAACCACATACAGGATGGCCGCCAGACTGCCCCCCAGACCCATGACCGAATGCCTGGTGAAAATCAATACAATGGAGGCCAGCACGCCCACTGTGAAAGTAATCAGGGCATACCGTCCGGCCAGCGCCGAAGGGATGGGGGTGATGAACAAAACAAAAACATAGGAAATGAGATAGAGCCCAAAAAAAACACCCAGGCCGAGCAAAAACTGCTTTCCTTCACCAGTGGATTTGATGCGGATTTTTCTTCCCATACATATATTCTCCTTCGTTTTGCTCTCTACTGCTTATCCTATTGTACAAAAAAAAAGCCGCCACGGCAACTGCGGGTTGCACTCAGCGGTTTGGATACTCTTTTTGCAAAATACCGCGCACTTCCTGGCCCAGGGTCTTCAGGGTAAAGATCTTATGCAAACGCCCCACCTCCTGATAAAGTTTTTCCTTGCTCTTGGCGGCCGTGGTGACCAAAATGGGCACGCGGATGTTTTCGTCCTGCAAAGCCTGGGTCAGCTGCTGGCCGTCTATATAAGGCATTTTCAGGTCCAGGATAATGAGATCATAGGCGCGCAAACGTATGCAATGCAGCGCCTCAATGCCGTTTTCCGCGGCATCCACTTGAAACCCCTGGCTTTTTAAAAACAACACGATCGGCTCCCGGATGGAGACTTCATCCTCCACCACCAGCAAATGAAAATCAGACTCCGGCATCCGCCTGCCCCTCCCCGGCCCCCAAAGGCAAACGAACAATAAAAGTGCTCCCCATGCCCTCGCAGCTTTCCACTTCAATCGACCCGCCGTGCTCCTGCACAATTCCATAACTGGTCGACAGGCCCAGGCCCGTGCCGTGCCCGCGTTCTTTGGTGGTGTAAAAAGGCGAAAAAATGTGATGCAGTTCCTCCTGTTTGATGCCGATGCCGTTATCCTTGAATTTCACAAACAAAAATCCCTCTTCCTGGCCGGTGCTGATTTTCAGCAGCCCGCCTTTTCTCTGCATGGCATCGCAGGCATTGTTCAACAGATTGACAAAGACCTGTTCCAGACGGTAGCGGTCGGCCATGATGGCGGGCAGCCTGTCATCAAACTCCTTTTGGATGGTAATGCGATGGAATTCCTTGAAATTGACGGCCATGACCAGAATATCCTCCAAAATCAAATGAATGTCGGTGTGGACTTTTTGCGGATGCTCCTGGCGCGCAAAAGCAAGAAAACTTTTCACAATCCGGTCGATGCGTTCCACACCTTCATTCAAGGCGTAAAAAACTTTTTGCCTTTTTTCCGGAACCGCCAGCCCCATTTCCAGCAGTTCCAAATTCAAACGTATGCCGGCCAAAGGGTTATTCACCTCGTGTATCAAGCTGGCGGCCATCTTGCCCATCCCGGCCAGGTGATTGGTCTGAACCAGCTTTTCCCGTATGCCCTCCTCCTGGGTGATGTCCTCGGTAATAAGCACCAGGTGCGCGTCATCCACATCCCCACCGGAAAGTTTTACCTGCACGTAGGAATAGCGAAGAATAATTTTCATTTTATCGGCTGTATGGTATTCGTAACGCCGTCCGAGCATATCCCCGCCCTTTTGCAAAACCAAAGACGCCTGCTCCTGCAAAAAATATTCTTTCCTTTCCTCCACCGGCAGCCGGTCTTTTCCTTCCTTCACTCCGCCCGCCGCATCAATTTCAGGATAATGGACACCGTTTGAGTACAGCAGATTCAACTTGCTGTCCATGATGACCACGCCCACGGGTATGCTTTTTAAGATGCGCGCCAATTGTTCCTGTGTCTGCCGCGCCACCTGATCCATGCGTTTAAATTCCTCTACTTTTTCCTCCACCCGGAGGTTTAAAGTGCGGTTCAGCTCCCGCAACTGGCTTTCCGTGCGGCGCTTGATTGCCACCAGTCCCGTGCTGACAATAAGGACCAGGGCAAAATAAACCGCGACGGCCGTGGTGGTAAAAGGGACATCCATGCCGATGGTCTGCACGGCCCGGCTGAAACCGCTCCCGGGGACAAACATAAACAGCAAGGCCGCGGTCAAAATCAGCGCGTTCATGGCCGCCACTGCCGGCCAGGCTGTTAAAATGGTGTTAAAAATGCATATGCAGGTGTATGTCAAAATAAAAGTAGGCACGAGGTAGTGGGGATGGTGCAAATACACCGCACCGGTGGTAAAAAACAAATGACAGGAAATAAAGATATGCACGCCCATCTGTAGTCTGCGCTCGGAAACCGTGAAAAACAATGCTGCGCTGTACAGCAGGGAAACAAGTATGATGCCGTACATCCACCAAAGTTTGCCGGCTGGCACAAAAATATGTTCCAGGGGCGCCACGCTCAGGGCGGCGAAAAAAGTCAGGCAGAGGCAGACCCTGAAGAGTTGATATTCCTGAATTAATGATTTTGGCATAAAACCGTCCTCAAAGATTCCAAAAGCCCATCCTGCCTCCCGCCACCAAGGCGGCCGCCCTGCCCATGGCCTTTCCCCTCCGCGTTGATCGGTTTTGCGCCCTGCCAAACCCGGTCTGGCGAAGGATAAAAATCATGTCTTTTGGCTTTTTCCTTCCCCTATTCCTTGAACGACACACTGGATGCAAACCAACGAAGGCACGACCAAAAAATAAAGCAGGAATTCCTCCAGGGGCACAAGTCCGACTTTTGGCCCCCACAGCAGGTCCTCATTCCATACCCACCAGCCCCAATAAAGCGCCAGGGTTTCCGAAAGATACATAATTCCCAAAAAAACGAGTGATGTCAGCAGCAGGGCGCGCCAATGTATCTTTTTAAAAACAAAAGGCAGGCTGGCAAGCACCTGGAGCAAAACCCCGGCCACCCACCAGACCAGATATAACCTCTTTTTCCCTTCGCGGCAGGCAAAGGATCCGGGCTTGCCCTGAAGGCTGTTGTTATTCAAGGGATGTCTCCTTGATAAACTGGGGTTTGCTTTTACCGCCTGCCAATCCCGAATATAAAAATGGGATCATCCAGGCATAGGCAAACCAAAACAAATACTCCTCGATGGGCGCCCCCCACAAATTGATGCCCAGCAAACGGTTGTAGTCTTCGGAAAAATCCCAGGCTTTGAAAACATGCAAGCTTAAAAGTTCATTGAGTACTTGCAGCACCATGACCACAAAAACCGTAATAAACACACATTTGCGGACCACAGGGTCCAATCGCGGCCAGGACCATCGGATAATGACAGCGGTGATCGCCCACAAGGCCAAATCCAGGATGAGATACCAGGGCCACATGGTGTTCACTTTCCCGCGCGCGTATAATTTTCGTAAAGTGACATGGCGGCTAAAGGCGCAAAGAGGTAAAAATTCCAATCGTCGACAGGCACCTGCGGAGGCCACATCCATCCCAAAACCGCATAATACTTCCACCAGCCCTGTGTAAAGGCGAGCCAATTCCAAAAAAAACCGACCACGGTCATGATGAGCACAGACAGCAACGCCGGCCCGGCTGCAATCCGTCCGGATGGGCGGAAATATAATCCCAGGCTTATACCGTTATACAGTACCACTTGGCTGAGAATATACCACGGCACTTTGCCGTGTTTCCAGAACGAATATGCAGCAGCAGCCAAAACCAGCAGGGTGATGCCTGCCAGTATCCAAAAATAGCTGCGGTCCACTTTCCCGCCGGACAGGCCTGCTTCCCGCAGGGCAACATATACCAGAATGCTCAAGATCCCGCCCAAGGGATAAAACAGGATTTCTTCCAGCGGCAGATGGGGAACAAGTTCCAAGCCGAGCATGGTGTCAGGATTAAAAACCCACCAGGCATGGGAAGTCACCAGATAGCTCCAACAATAACCCAAAACCATGATGGTCAGAACGGATTTTATCAAGGCAGGATACTCGATGGTTTTTACTTTTTTAAACAACCAAGCCAGGGGCAGGACAAAAAAGGCGAAAATACTGATAAAATACCAAGGTATTCGCTTGTTGGCGAGTCCGCTTTCCCCCCGGGTCCCCTCTGGCATTTGCCCCTCCGCATTGTGCTGAGCCACCACAAGGTAGACGTCTTATATATGAATATTATAACATGAATTAATATAAAGTATTCCACCCGGTACAATAAATATTGGCCCGGCGTGAATGCGATTGGATGCTGCCACAACCCGTTTTTTCAACAACAAGAATGCGCAACCCCTAAGTCGAGCCACGCGGCACTATTCGCAGGCGGTGATGAACAGGTCAATCCTCCTCCGGTTTCACAGGCCGCTCGCCCGGAGCGGGCCGCGCCTCTTCCCTCCGCCTGATGCGTTCCTCAATTTCCGGCAGCTGTTTTCCTTCCCAGCCCAGTGTTCCGGGAGAATAAAACCGTTGCCCCCGCAGATTTTCCGGCAGATAATCCTCGGCCACCCAATGCCGGTTGAAATCATGGGCATAGCGGTAACCGCGGCCATAGTCCAGGTTCTTCATGAGGCGTGTGGGGGCATTGCGCAAGTAAAGCGGCACCTCCAGGTCCGCCTGTTTTTTGACCTCCTCTTGTACCCGCAGGTACCCGGTTTCCAGGGCATTGCTTTTCGGCGCCAGGCTCAAATACACGGCCAGTTCCGCCAGCGCCAGTTTGCCTTCGGGCAGGCCGACACAGTCAAAAGCCTGCTGGGCGCCGGCCGCCATGAGCAAGGCATTGGGATCAGCCAAACCAATGTCTTCGCAGGCCATTCTGGCCATCCGCCGCAATAAAAAATGCGGGTCCTCGCCGGCTTCCAGCATCCGTCCCAGCCAATACAGGGCCGCATCCGGATCAGATCCGCGAATGCTCTTGTGCAGGGCGGAAATGAGGTTGTAGTGCCCCTCGCCGGTTTTATCATAACGCGCGGCCTTCTGTTGCAGAGCCTCTTCGGCCAGGGCAAGGCTTATCAGTCGGGTGCCGGCCTCCCCGGCCAGGGCGGCAGCCAGTTCCAGGCCGTTTAAGGCCGTGCGGGCGTCGCCGTTTGCTTTGCGGGCCAGGTAGGCCAGGGCTTCCTCATCGGCGGCAAGCTGTTTTTCACCCAAACCGCGTCCCGGCTCCTGCAGCGCCCGGCGCAAAATTTCCAGCAGGTGTGCCGGGGCCAGGCTGTTGAGCACATAGACTTGGCAGCGGGAAAGCAGTGCGGCATTTATTTCAAAGGAGGGATTCTCGGTGGTGGCGCCAACCAAGATGATGTCGCCCCGTTCCACATAAGGCAAAAAAGCATCCTGTTGGGCCTTGTTAAAACGGTGTATCTCGTCGATGAACAAAATACTCCGGCGCCGGTGATATTTCATCAGCTCCTGGGCGCCGACCAGCACTTCCTTCAATTCCTTCATTCCCGAGGTCACGGCCGAGTAGGAGCGGAAATCAGCGCCCGTGTATTTGGCGATCAAAACCGCCAAAGTGGTTTTTCCCGATCCCGGCGGCCCCCAGAGAATGGCCGATGGCATCATGTCTTGCTCAATGGCTTTGCGCAGTATGCGTCCCGGCCCCAACAGGTGTTCCTGTCCTTTGACTTCATCCAATAGGCGGGGACGCAGCCGGTCTGCCAACGGCGCCAGAAAATCGGTCTGCCCGTGTGCGCGGTCAAATAAGTCCATAGCTCATCTCCGAAACAGCCAAAACCAGCCGCGGCCCAGGCCCCAGCGCCGGAGAGTGGAGGCCTGTTGCAATCCCGTCATCCCGGGCCCGGTCCATACGGTTTTCCCGGCCGGCAATAGGGGCCCTTCCCGGATCATACGCTCCGTGATCGCCCACGCATTGCGATCAGCCTTTTCCCTCCCATTTTGTCAAGGCCACGGGATTCATGACCAAGCCGGTAATGAGTTTTGGCAAAAAATAGGTGGATTTTTGCGGCATGGTTTCCCCCTGCTTGGCCAGGTCCCAAATGGCATCCATATTCGGCAGTCCGGGCAGGAAGGCGGCCTGGGCCTCTCCGCGCGCCACCAACAGCCTGGCTTCTTCAGGGTTTTTTGTGTACCACACTCTTCCTTTTTCTTCGCCCGGCTGAATACCCAGCAGTTGTTGCAGGATGATTTGGTTTAGGATGACCACATCCAGGCGGTGATAGATGCGGGAATGATTGGTCCGGCCGGGGGGGAAAAGCATATCCAGGCAGCCGTCCTTCACCTTTAACAAGTAGGCTTGTTTGCCTCCCTGTTCGATATAGCCGATAAGGGCGCTGCGCACTTTTTTTGCTGCCGCTGTCTGCGCCGCCGGCAATATCTGGCTGGAATGCACTTTTTCCACTTCAAAATAATTTTCGCAGTGGCTTTTGAAAAAACCCCATTGTTTCTGCGAAAGCCCTTTGCATAAACGGCATACCGGCAGCACCGACAAGCCGGGATCATGGATTTCGGCCAGGCACATCATCACCCAATCCGCATCAGGGCCTGCCTGGGCGCCGTGTTCTTTTTGGTATTTGATGGCGGTCAGGTAGCGATGGTGGCCGTCGGCGATCAGCAGTTTTTTCCCTTGAAACGCGTCTTGCAGGTCTTGGATGACAGCCGGCAGATGTATCACCCACAACCGGTGGCGCGCACCCGACCAGTCCTTAAGCTGCACGGCAGCCGTTTTTTTCTGCTGCTTGTGCAAAAGCTTTTGGATGCGTTTCGCCGGATCGCGATAGAGGGATAATACGGGTGAAAAACTGACGCCGGTTTCCTTCAACAGATTAAAACGGTCCGCCTTGGGCCCCTCGTAGGTCTTTTCATGCGGCATGATTTTGCCTTCGCCAAAGGCTTCCAGTTTTACCCTCGCCAGCAGACCGGTAAAGCATTTCGCGCGGTTTTGGGCATCCTTGTATTCGGTCTGCATCAAATACAGCGAGGCTTTGGGCTCCACGGCCAGGACGCCGGCCTGCAGCCATTGTGCCAGGGTTTTCCGGGCGCGGATATAGCGGTTGTTTTGCTCCGAATCCGACGTCTTGGTCAGTCCATATTCAAGCCGGATGATGTTATGCGGATGCGCCTGATAGAATCGCTTCTGTTCTTGCGGCGAAATAATATCATACGGCGGCGTGACCAGGCGGCCGAAAATTGAGGCATAGGTTTTGGTGTAACGTAACCCGGCGAAGGGTGCAATTTTAGCCATTAGGTGTTTTTATCTTGTTTCTGTTTTATCCTGTCTTTCCAGCTTGTAATGGCAACCAGCTCCTCGTTGGTATTGCGCAAACGCTGGGAAAGAATGGTGATAATCTGCGTCAATATTTTATACGCCAGTTTCAGGTCCTGCAGCAGCATTTTGTCAAAGGATTCCTTCGGAATCACCATGCAGCGGGTTTCTTCCAGGGCAATGATATTGGCCGAATAGGGCAGATTGTCGAACAAGGACATCTCCCCGAATATCGCCTGCGGGCCGAAAGCCGTGATCAACTTATCCTTGGTCGCGCCCTCCATCTTTTTGGTCACCTTCACCTTGCCTTTGATAATAATGTGCAACGCCCCCCCCAGGCGGCCCTCTTCCAAAATCATGGCATCTTTGGGATATAATTTGATCCGGCCCAGCTTGAAAATCTTTTCCAGTTCTTCGTCGCTTAAACCTTCAAAAATATTAATGGTTCGCAGCAGACTGACTTCCATAGGACGCCTCCCTCTACTTCTGGCATTTCGCGGGGTGGCCGCTTTTTACCTGCCCCAACTTCTGAAAAACCGCTATCCGGCTTTTCCCCTTTTGCCTCAGCGCCTTTTTCAGGAATACCGCTTCTATCGTGCATTTCCCGCATATAACGCACGGAATGGTTTAGTATTTTATTTTAACAAACTCCAGCCGGCAAAAGGAAGTATTAATTGTAGTATCGGCGTTGTCTTCACCGGGCTGCAGTCTTGTATCAAGGCGATACTGCGACTGGTCCGGCACACGGTTAATGCTGCCCAAGGCAATGGCCACCGAACTGCCGATGGCCACGCCTATAATCATCCACATATCCGCCTGGTGAAAAGCAGGCGGAAATTCGCCCTGCACCATGGCGTCGATGGATAAAACGGAGAGATAGCTGTAAAAAGCCGTGAAAGGCAGCGAGACCATGAAATGCACCTCAAAATCCTGCAGCCAATAGTTGTCAACATATTCAGCCTGGTCTTCATCCGCCTCCATCACCACTACAGCGGTCATGGTGTTGCCGCCATCCTGGCTTTCCGCCGGCGGAGGGCCATCCACGGAATAATCCTTCAGTTCCTCCAACTCCGAGGTCTGCGCTCCGGCCGCTGCGGCCAGCAGCAGGCCGAGGCAGGCCATGGTCGCCGCCGTTGTTTGCCAGTGCCTGGTTTGCAGCATCAGTCTACAACACCACTTTGTTTAATGGGTATTCAATAATTCCCTGCGCTCCGGCCATTTTTAAACGGGGAATGATGTCGCGCACCACGTTTTCCTGAATAATCGTCTCCACATCCAGCCACTTTGGATCCGTCAAAGGGGCGATGGTTGGTTTTTTCAATGCCGGCAACAAAGCCAGAATTTTCCTGAGATCCTTCCGCTGCACATTCATTTTAAGCCCCACCTTGGTCTCGGCCAAAAGGGCGCCCTGCAGCAAAAGATCCAGGCTTTCTATTTTTCTCCTCTTGCCGGCATCCTTCCAGGCTTTCAGGTTGGAGATAAGAACCGTCGTGGACAAAAAGATGGTCTCCACGATGCGCAGGTTGTTGGCCTGCAGGGAACGTCCGGTCTCGGTTAATTCCACGATCGCGTCCGCCAGATGGGGGGGTTTGGCCTCGGTGGCGCCCCAGGAAAACTCCACTTTAGCCCTGACGCCTTTTTTGTCCAGATATTCCTTGACCACCGAAACCAGCTCCGTGGCAATGCGTTTGCCCTGGAGGTCTTTTATCGAACGAATGGTGGAATTCTCCGGCACAGCCAACACCCAGCGCACGGGCCCCAAACCCTGCTTGGCGTAAACCAGCTCCGCCACCTTATGCACCTTAGCGTTGTTCTCGGCGGTCCAGTCCGCCCCGGTCAGGCCTGCATCCACGGCGCCGGATTCCACATAGCGTGGTATTTCCTGGGCGCGGACCAGCATCAGCTCAATTTCCGGATCGTCTATGCGCGGATAATAGGACCGGGAGGTGTTGGCGATCACATAACCCGCCTTCTTCATCAGGGTAAAGGTCGCCTCTTTCAGACTGCCTGCAGGCAATGCCAGTTTGAGAATCACTTTTGCTCCTCCATACATACGCAGGTCGGAAAAAAGCGGACAGCCGCATTGGCGGAGGGTATTCATCCCTCAGCCGGCATCAGCGCCATAAAGCCTATCCGGGCTGGGCGCACCAGGCACTTTCACTTTTCCCCGTCTGGTGTTAGACTCCCCCGTGCTTTTTGGCACCGGGACAAGGCGGTGACGTGTTAAATCATTCCACTTTATATATCATCTGCCCATATCTAGCGCAAGATTTTTATTTGACTTTTACTCCTTCAAGGTTATACTTTTTTATCCTGTGGAGCCATTGGACATGCCGGCGGGCTCTCAGAATGGCGTTTTGACGGCTTTCGCCGCCTTGCGGGCGGGAAAGATTCTACTACCGGAGTCATTTTATCCTTGGCGCAGACAAATATCTTTGATTATTCACCCGGCCGCCTGCAAAAATTGATGGCCGCATGGCAGGAGCCTGCTTACCGGGCCGATCAGATTCTGGCCGCGGTCTGGACAGCCCAGGCCAATGACTTCATGCTTGCCACTTCCCTGCCCCGGTCCTTGCGCGTCAAATTGAAAGCGCACCTGGATTGGCCTGGGCCGTGGCCGCCAATCCGGGAGCAACAAGACGAAGACGGGACCTACAAATGTCTTTTTTGCCTCCACGACGGTGAATGCATCGAAAGTGTCGCCATTCCCAAGGGGCGCCGGCTTACCTTTTGCCTTTCCACCCAAGTGGGTTGCGCCATGGGCTGCCGGTTTTG
>JAFGIQ010000043.1 GCA_016929575.1 candidate division FCPU426 bacterium | reverse complement strand
TTCAATCTCAGGATTAAAAATAATCCCAAGGATGTTGACGCCTTGATGGGCAGGGCGGATATTTATCTCCGGCAAAACAAACCGCAATTGGCCCTGGTCAATCTGTCCGCTGTTTTGATGATCGAGCCGGAAAACGCCCTGGCGCATTTTCAGCGCGGCCGGACGTTCATGCAGCAGGAAAACTGGTCTGCTGCGGGAAACTCCCTCCGGCGGGCGCTGCAGATTGATCCGCAGCTGCTTGACGGATATATTTTCCTGGGCCAGGTGTACCAGTATCAGGGGCTGCACCAGGAAGCATTGCAGGAATACCGCCATGCCCTGAACCTGAATAAAAAATTTGCGCCTGCCTATTATTTTATCGGGGGGATATATCATTTGGAAAATAATAGTGAACGCGCTTTGGTCAACTACAATCAGGCCTTGAAACTGCAATCAAACTTTGCGCTGGCCTATCAGGCCCGCGGAGATATTTATTACGAAAAGCAGGAATACGGACAGGCGGCGCAAGATTTCTCGCTTTTTTTGGAAATCCACCCCCGGACACCCGAGGCCCTTTTTAAACGCGGCCTGTCCTATATGCAGCTGCAAAAATACCAACTGGCAGACACAGATTTTCAAATGCTGGTGTCCGACAATACGAAGGTTGCCCAAGAAAAACCGGTCATCCTCTATCTTCAGGGCATTTGTGCGGAGCACATGAAGCAGGACAGCCGGGCAGCCGGGTGTTTCAGCAATTTCATCAGTACGGCCAGTCCGGAAAAGTACCAAGAAGCCATCAGGGACGCAAAAAAAAGGCTTGCCGCCTTGCAAGGAGAATGATATGAAAAGGCACCACGTAATCTCCCTTCCCCGTCCAAAGGAGTTGCATCCCAGCATCCGGGCCGGCTGGTTGCTTTTGCCCTTTCTGCTGCTGGCGCTGCTGGCAAACGGTAGTTTCCTCGCCGCCTCGAGCACGCCGCAAGAGGTCTATTACTTTAAACTGGACACCGAGGTCCAGTATGGCATGTCCGGTTTTGTCAAACGGATGATGGAAACGGCGAAAAGAAACAACGCCCAGGCCGTTATCATCGGCATCGATACTTTTGGGGGCCGGGTGGATGCGGCCCTGGAGATCATTGAACACATCGACCGTGCCAAGCCGGTAATGGTCTATGCCTACGTTGAAGACAAGGCCTGGTCCGCCGGCGCCTTGCTGGCCCTAGGCTGTCAGGGTATTTTTATGCGCAGCGGCAGCTCCATTGGATCCGCCATGCCGGTTTCCGGCGGCGGTCCGCAGGCGCAATCCGAGGCGCTCGGCGAGAAGTACGTTTCCGCCATCCGGGCCAAGTTCCGCTCTGTGGCCGAGAAAAACGGGTATCCGCCCAATCTGGCGGCCGCGATGGTGGACCAGGATATGGAGGTGTGGCAGGTTTCGGTTTCCGGTCAAACACAGTATCTCACCCAAGATGAAATAGACCTTGCCCGGAAGGATAAAAAACAGGTGACCGTAGGCGCCCAAATCACCGCCAAGGGGAAATTGCTCAATCTCACTGCCCAGCAAGCCCAGGCCTTTGGCCTGGCCCGCGGGGTCGCGGAAAACCAGCGCGACCTGCTCGCGCAGGCCGGCCTGGAAACAGCCGAGGTCCGGGAAGAACAGCGAAACTGGACGGAATATGCGGCTGGTTTTCTTACCAGCTCCATGATCAGCGGACTCCTGCTGATGATCGGGCTGATTGCATTATACACGGAGATCACCCATCCCGGTTTTGGCTGGGCCGGAATCACGGGCATTTTGGCGCTGGGATTGCTCTTCTGGGGAAAATACATTATCAACCTGGCGGAGATGACTGAATTTCTGATATTTTTGGCAGGCGTTGTTCTGTTATTGATAGAAATATTTGTCATTCCGGGATTTGGCATTACCGGCATCACCGGCATCATACTCATGTGCGTCGGTCTTTATCTGGCCTTTGTCCCCTTTGTGATTCCGAAGCAGCCATGGGATTTTTCCTTGTTTACAAGAACATTGGTCGTGCTGTTCACTGCCGTGATTTCCAGCATAACCGGCTTTTTAATTTTGATTCATTTTCTGCCAGAGCTTCCAGGCATCAACCGCCTGGTATTAACCCGGTCCCAACGGCAGGAAGAAGGCTTCACGGTTGCAGATCAGGCCAGCCAGGAAATGGTCGGCTGGCAGGGGCGGACCACGACGGATCTGCGTCCTGTGGGCAAGGCGCGCTTCGAGGCCAAATTGCTTGATGTGGTGGCTGAAAGCGGTTTTATTCCCAAAGGCACGCTGGTCACGGTGATAGATGTAAAAGGCAACCGCATCCTCGTCCGCAGCGTTTAGGTTCATTCTTTTCACCATCTTTGCAAGGGAGGCTTTGAACATGTTGATTGTAATCGGTTTGTTGTCACTTCTGCTATTTGTCCTGCTGATGATCATTCTCTCGTTTTTCGGTCTCTGGCTCAGGGCCCGGTTGTCCGGCGTGCGCATTACCTATGCCAATCTTATCGGCATGTCGCTGCGCAAGGTTTCAGGAAACGTGATCGTGCAGGGCATGATCATGTCGACCAAAGCCGGCATTGACCTGGCGGTGCCTGACCTGGAGGCGCATTATCTGGCCGGAGGCAATGTCACCCGGGTGGTGGCTGCGTTGATCGCGGCCAACAAGGCCAACATTGAACTGGGCTTTAAAAAAGCCACGGCCATTGACCTGGCAGGCCGGGATGTCCTGGAGGCGGTGAGAACCAGCGTGAATCCCAAGGTCATCGACTGCCCCAATCCCAACTCGGGAAAAAACTCCATCGAAGCCGTGGCCGGCGACGGCATTCAGTTGAAGGCCAAAGCGCGTGTAACGGTACGCGCCAACATTGAACGCCTGATCGGCGGCGCCACGGAGGAGACCATCATCGCCCGTGTGGGTGAAGGCATTGTCACCACGATAGGATCTGCCGCAACCCACAAAGAAGTTCTGGCCAATCCTGATCTTATTTCCAAACGGGTGCTTGAAAAAGGCCTGGATTCCGGCACGGCTTTTGAGATTCTCTCCATCGACATCGCCGACGTGGACGTCGGCCGCAACATTGGCGCCATTTTACAGGCCGACCAGGCTGAAGCAGACAAAAAAGTGGCGCAGGCCAAAGCCGAACAGCGCAGAGCCATGGCCATAGCCCAGGAACAGGAAATGAAGGCCAAAACTCAGGAAAACCGTGCCAAGGTGGTGGAAGCGGAAGCTAAAATACCCGAAGCCATAGCCGATGCTTTCCGTAAAGGCAACTTGGGGCTGATGGATTATTACCGCATGAAAAACATACAAGCGGACACGGAAATGCGCGATTCCATTTCCAAAACCGGCAAGGGCGAATCCAAAAGATAGTTGCCGGGAGCAGGGGTTTATCCCCTCCTTTATAAGAGCCGGGTTTCCCGGCTGTGGGACCATAACGATCGGAGCAGGAGCGATGGCGACAGACTTTTCCGGTTTTCTGCAATTGTTGGCCACTTTGGGGGTTATTTGGTACCTTTTTCGCAAATTTTTCAAATCAGAAGAAAAACGCAAATCCCAAAGCAGCGCCTCCACCGGTGTGGAAGCAGAAAAAGTCGCGGAAGACAAATATGACCTGGGAAAATTATTCCAGTGGCAGGAAGAAGCTGATGATGCTGATGGAGAAGAAAATATGGAAGTCCAGCAAGAAAGCGCCGCCTCCGTGAGCGGGCCAGCTCTTGACGACAATACTTCCCTCCCGGCTTCAGGGGCCGTGCTGCAACCGCAGGCAGGACCATCTTTCAGCAAGCCCAACGAAGATGCACCCGCTGCGTCTGCGCAGCTTTCCATGCCTGCTTACACCGAAGCTGCCGAAACTTCCTTCTCCGAGGCGGAAACCCAGGAAGAAACCGACGCCGCCTCCGAGCATGCTTTCAGCCTGTCCTTGAGGCAGAATCTGCAAAATGCGGTCCTGTTCAAGGAAATATTGGGACAGCCGCGGGGATTGGCAGATCAGGCGGACGAGTTCTTTTAAACCGTTTTTGGCATTCTCATCATCATGGCGTTTCCCTCAAGACCGCGCTTTCAGCTGTTTTTTTAATCAGCGCGGTCTTTTTGTGCCCCTCGCCCAGAGTGCATATTTTTTTTGCATTAGTCTTTCCGCCCGGAGTTTTCTCAGTCCAAACAATTTAACCGAGATACGCAACCGTTTGGCCGCTTCCTTGTAGGAATACTCCCTGAAGTACCAGTATTCAAGACACTTGCTAAACATTTTAGGGATTTGCCGGAGAGCACCGTCGGCCCAAAATGCTTCTTCCGCATGCAAACATTGATCTTCCGGATTTAAATCCTTTGATCTTAACAGGGACATTTCCATTGCCGTGGGAGCGGCGCACAAACCGAGTCTGATCCGATATTTTCGTTTGCGCAAGTGGCTGTAGCAATAATTGCGTGTTATCGCCAAAAGCCAAAAGGCCAGCGACGAGCGCGCCCGAAAATATTTTATCTGGCCCTCGGCAAACACACGGCAAAAAACATCCTGGGCCACGTCATGCGCCGCGTGCCACTCGCGCAGGAACATGAGCGAGAGTCTGAGGACTTTGGGATAATATTGCTCGCACAATAATTCCTGCGCCCCCCTGTCCCCGGCCTGCGCTTTGACCACCAATTCCTTTTCTTCGCAGTTATCGTACATTTTCGGCACCCCCTCTGCATGCGCTTTATTCCCTATAAGCAAATATGCAGATTTGGTGCCAAATTCATAATGCCGAAATACCATTGTTTTTCATGGTGCAGGATCGGGCCGGACAGTCAAAATGTACGCCTGGGCGCACAGTGGTGTGCGCCAGAACGCACAGGGCGTTTTTTCATTAGCTGTTGTTGTCATCGGCGAAATCTATCTTCAGCCTTTTGAAAATATCGTAAAGCCGTTCCCGCCTCACACCGATGGCATTGGCGGTTTTGGTTTTATTTTTATTGTTCTGGAGGTAATGATGCATGATATACGCCCGTTCCAGGTCTTCCGTATATTTGCAGAACTCATGGTAATTTGACCGGAATCTGGTCGCGGCCTGGCCGCCGCCTTCCGCAGAATGGTTTAATATCCGTCTGCTTTCAATGGATTCCTTAAGATCGGCGGCAACCAGGATCTCATCCACGCAATGTATCACCCCATCCTCAATGATGGCCTCCACATCGCTGGCATTATAGGGCAGCCTTTCGTTGCGCAGGATCTCGAAAACCGACTTGTCGATGTGGGTGATGTTCCGGCTGTATTTCCGGAAAAAATGCCGGCTGAAGTGCCTGATCAATTCATCAATATCCTGTGGTCTTTCCCTCAAGGGCGGAATGCGAATGATGGTCTGCCGGCTCAAACGCCGGGCAAAGGCCTCGTCCAGTTCCCCTTTTTGGAGTTTTTCAGTAAGATCAACATAGGTGGCGGCAATGATGACTCCCTTGAAAGTCTGTTCCTGACTGTCGCCCAAGCGGCGGAATTTTTTGTCATCCATAAGACGCAGGATTTTAACCTGGACTTCCAGGGGGATGGACCCTATCTCATCCAGAAACAAAACCCCGTCGCCGGCCAGTTCGACATATCCCGGCATGTCCACGGCATCGGTGTAGGCGTTTTTTTTGGTGCCGAAAAGGTGCGCCTCAAAAATTGTCTCAGGAATGGCCGGGCAGGTCATCTGCACCCACGCCAGCTTGCCGCCCGCATTCTGCTCAAGCAGCTTGTGGTAATATCTGGCCCAATGCGTCTTGCCTGTTCCCGGTTCGCCCAGGAATAAAATATCCCTGTGCAGCTGGGCATTTTTCTTGACCTTGCGGTCGACTTCAATCATGGCGGCCGATCTGATGCAGGGATCGGCTTCTTTTTCTTCCGGCGGGTTCGGCCCAACCGGCGGCGGGGGCGCTGGTTTTAATATCGCCTTTACTTTCCGGAGGAAAAACTGCAGTTCGCTGATCGGATAGCTTTCATAATCATTCATGCCGAGTTTCTCCAGCTGGTCCACCACCTCCCGGTTGAGGTACTGGCTGATGACAATCACCGGCATCTCCTGCATGGTCCATCTTTCCCGTATCCAGCTGAGTATGCTTATCCCGCTGCGGTCCTGTTCATCGCCGTTTAGGGCAATATCCAACAGGACAATATCCGGGATAAATGCTTGCATTGCCTGGTAGGCTTCGGATTCGGTAAGCGCAATGCTGGTCAGGAAACCCTCGTTTTTCAGCAGATCCTTAAAGCTTTCGGCTATCTCGCTTTGATCATTGACGATTAATACTTTGGGCATAATACTCTCTTTCTATCGCTGTATTTGTACGGAAAATGTCGTGCCGCGGCCGGTGGCGTTTTCACGGACAGTTAAGTCCCCGCCGTGCAGGCGCATCATGCTGCGTGCATTTGACAATCCCAGGCCGGTGCCCTCAACCGTTTCCCGGTCCTGCCGAAGGCGGAAGAAGGGTCTGAATATCCTCTCCCTTTCCGCCAGCGGAATGCCGTTGCCTTCGTCTCTGACATCGATAACCAGCTGACCTTCCCGTTCAAGGCATTCTATCTCCAGGCGGGTTTTTTCCGGAGAATATTTCATGGCATTATCCACCAAATTCAACACCACGGAATTGATGATTTCCTTGTCCGCAATGATTTGGCCGTCAAGACACGGGGTGTATTTTATTTCCATGCTTTTTTTGGCGATCAAGTGTTCATAGCTGCGCAGGGTGAAAGCGATGCATTCGTTGACATCCATAAGTTTTTTCCGGATGATCCCTTCTCCCCGCGACAGGCGTTCATTGTATTTGAGATCATTCAGAATTCTCTTAACACTGTCCATGTTCCAGCGGATATGCCGGAGATTCTGCAGGACAGGTTCTGCGATCCGGCCGCCCTTTTGCTGCTCGATCATTTCGTACAATTTGTTATAAATCGGCTGGAGATTGTGCATGGCATTATGAGAAATGGCGGCTATCATCAGGCGCTTGGTCTCTTCCGACTGTTGCAAACGGCCGTAAACGCGCAGCAGCACCACCAGCATGGAGCTCAATACCGCCAGCGCCAGCAGGGTCAGAATCATGGACAGTCTTATCATTTTTATTGGTCTGCGGATTTCATCCAAAGAAAAAATGGTATCCATGGAAGCCTGTTTGTCCTGCTGGTAGTACAGTGACTTGCGTACGCGGTAATGGCTGCCGGACGCCGGTTTTTGACCGACCTCCACCACCAAGTGTTCGCCGACAAACACCGCCACATAACGAATAAAGGGCATGTGGAGCATAAGCTTCATGACATCCAGAAAATAAT
>JAFGIQ010000042.1 GCA_016929575.1 candidate division FCPU426 bacterium | reverse complement strand
GCCTCGGCCACCGTCTTCCCTTCAGGCAGTCTGACCAGTTCCCAGTCTTTTAAAAGCAGCTGTTTCCTGGGCCGGGTGCGGAAATGAAGGTGGAAAGCGGCCCGGGCCTGCTGCCGGTTGACAGCACTGGCCTGCACCTGGGCGTTAAAGCGTTTCCGGTCGTAGGCGGTAAAATTACTGCGGTACTTGACAATGACCTCCCCGGCACGATATTGCGGCTGGCCGGCAAACGGGTCCGGCAGGGGCGGCAGCTTGCTTTTATCCGGCTGCGCCTGCGCCCAGGCAGAACCGGACAAGATCAAAACCATCACCATGCTCCACAAGCATCTTTTATACATGCCTCACCTCTTGCCGCCTCGGAAACCTTCCCGCTGCGCAGATTATTATTCCACTTCCGCCATATATCTTCCTATTATACGCCGACCGCGCGTATCTTCCACCTTGATTTTTACATATTGTTGAAATTTCACCAATACTGCCGGCTGCCGCCGCCCCTTTTGGCTCCGTCGGCTTGCCGTGTCCCCGCTCTTCTTTCCTGTTTACAAAAGAATTGAAGATCACTATAATATCGCCAGACATCCGGTTGACAGACGGTATCGAAGGGGACACAAATCCATGGCAGCGTACTCCCGCAAACCCGATTATGACCTGGGCACGACCAAGTCAGGCATTGAACCCAGCGTGGCCGGCGCCCTGGCTTATTTGTTGGGCTTTGTCACCGGCATTTTCTTTTTTATCCTCGAAAAGGACAATCCCTTTGTCCGTTTTCATGCCTTGCAATCGGTTATTGTTTTCGGCGGTTTATTCGTCCTGATGATGATTCTTAAAGTGATTCCCATCCTTGGCTTTATTCTCAATTTTTTACTCTCCATTGCGGCTTTTTCCATCTGGCTTTTCATGATGGTCAAGGCCTCCCAGGGCATTGCCTTCAAACTGCCCTTCATCGGCGATATCGCCGAACGCAACATCTAAGTTCACAGCGGCGGCGTGGCTGCAATAGCTTCAAAAACATTTTAAGACATTCAGCTATCCTTTTTGAGTTATGTAGGTCTGCGTAATCTGCGGATTAATTTTTCCTGGCGTTTTTTCATTTAACTTCAGGTTTGGGACTGTTTATTCCAGGGTTTTCTTCAGATTGAACAGGCTCAAATAGAAGGAAGAAAAAACAATTTGAATGCCCAGCAGGACGGTGAATACGGCCAGGAGGGCCAGTTTAGTCACCGGAATATTAATGGCGGCCATGGCATTGGACACTTCCAACAAAATGCTGATCGTGATTCCGCTGAGCACAAATCCCAGCAGCAAAACCAGGCTGCCCAGCACCAGGCCCATTTCCAGGTTAAAATACTTGTTGATCCAGCGGCTGAGGCGGTCCTCCTCCAGCAGGCCCTGGCTGGTGTTGAAGATAATGGCATATATTCCAAACAGTCCGATTTGCAGCCCCATAAACAGCAGGGCATTGGCAAACATGGCAGTGGAAAGGCCCAGCGGTATTTGCATAAAAGTGACCTGATTGCGGATAAACAAAAGGGCCGACAATCCCAGCCCGAAGAAAAACAATACTAATCCCGGCGTTAAAAACAAATATTTCGGCGCCAAGATGAGGATAAACCGGAGATGGCGCCAACCGTCCCGGAAGGTATGCAGATTCGGCACCCGGTCCGGCAGGGTGGCATGATAGTCAATGGGAATTTCCTCGATGGCAAGTTTTTTCTGCGCAGCCTTGATGACCATCTCGGTGGCAAACTCCATGCCGTTGCAACGCAGATTCAAACCATGCACGGCCTTTTTCGTCATCCCGCGCAGGCCGCAATTGGTGTCGGATATCCTGGATCCGTAAAACAGGTTCATGACGGCCGTCAACACCGGCGTGCCCACCCAGCGGTGCAGCCAGGGCATGGCGTGTTTGTCGATGTTGCCGCGCAGGCGGCTGCCCATCACCAGCTCGGCGCCCTTTTCCAGCAAGCCGATGAATTGGGGTATGGCGGAAAAGTCATAGGTATTGTCGCCGTCGCCCATGATAAGATATCTGCCTTTGGACTCGGCAAATCCCCTTTTCAAAGCGCTTCCATATCCGCGGACAGCATGGTGCACGACCCGGGCGCCGGCTTTGGCCGCGATGGCCGCCGAACGGTCCGTGGAGCCGTTATCCACCACCACCACCTCGCCTTTTTTCTTCAGCTGCCGAAACGCCTTTTGGGCCTTGTGGATGCATTGCCTGATGGTTTTTTCCTCGTTGAGACAGGGGATGACCACACTGATGTCCGGCGTTTTCATCGCGGCCTCTTCCTGCCCAGCCCGGCCAGTTTCATCCAGTCGGTGAAGGTGGACAATTTGAACAGCTGCCGCAGGGATAAATCCGTGAAAATTTTGCGCAGCACATACCAGGGGCGGAAATAAAAACCGAAAAACGCCCTGCGCCTGAACGCATCCACCTCTTCATGGGAGAGGTGATCCGTATTCATGATGGAGTCCCCTCCAAAATCATACTGGGACCACCGCTGTGCGCAAATCCAATCCTTGGCTTTGGCCAAATCCCCCAGCTCGGTTTTGGGGTAAGGGACCGCACAATAGCACTGCATGTAATCAATTCCCAGCCGCCTCATGAATTTCAGGGTCTGTTCGGCAGTGGCGCGCGTTTCCCCCGGCAGGCCGAAAATAAAGTGCCCCATGGTTTGGATTTTATATTTTTTGCAAATGGCCACCGCCCGTTCGATGTCCGCAATGGTTTGTTTCTTTTTGGCCTGATCCAGGATGTCCTGGCTGGAGCTTTCTATCCCCAGGCCGATCAGGTAGCAGCCGGCCTTTTTCATGGCAGCCGCGACATCCTCGGTCAGGGAGCCCACGCGGGTGGTCGCCGCCCAGCTGATGGTCAGGCCCTGTTCGGCCATGGCGGCGCATAGTTGCAGCACGTAGCGTTTGTCCAGGGTGAAGGCCTCTTCCCAAAAGAGGAAATCCCGGATGCCGAAAGTTTCCAGGCAATGCCTGATTTCGCGGATGACATAGCCGATGCTGTGCTTGCGGAGTTTTGCGCCGTAATAGGTTTTGACAATGCAGTAAATACAGTCATACGGGCACCCGCGCGCGGAATTGATCAGGGTATACACTTTGTTGTTGTGCGGCAGCCGGTAGAGTTCGTTTTTCAGCAGCCTGCGGTCAGGCATGGGCAGGGCATCCAGATCCTCCAGCAGCGGCCTGGGCGCGGTCATGATTACCTGCCGGCCGTCTTTATAAATAAGGCCGCGGACATTGCGCAGGTTCTGCGCCCCCCGGGCCCAGCTATCCAGCAGCTCCATAAAAGTCTCTTCCGGTTCGCCCACCATGACCGCATCCAAAAAAGGATAATGCAAAAAGCCTTCCTTTTCCAGCATGGTGAAGTACACGCCAAAGGATATGACTTTTTTTCCCGCCCAGCGGTCTTTGATGGCCTTGGCCACAGCCATATCCTGCTCAATGGAAGGAAATCCGCTGTTGACCACCACCACATCCGCCTTGAAGTTTTCAACAGCCGCCAGCAGCTCATCCAGGGTCAGGGGTTCGACATTTCCGTCCCACAGCCGTACGTCCCCGTACTTTTGCGCCAGGGTGCCCAACAATGCCAGGGAAATGGGCGGCCAGGCTGTGGCCCAGGATGAGGCTTTTTGCATGCAACGGCCTTCGCGGATATACTGGGCTTCATTTTTTAATGTCGGATTGATAATCAAGGTTTTCATTTTGTGTTTATTCTTTTTTAGCAATCATATTGGAAAATCATCCTATTGCATTGATGTCCAAATTCATTGCTGTCCGATATGGAAATGGCTGGCAAGAGAAAAAAACCCCCTTGCCCGTTTTTTCCAAACGGTATTCATGTAACGTCATT
>JAFGIQ010000041.1 GCA_016929575.1 candidate division FCPU426 bacterium | reverse complement strand
CCGGGCGAAGCGGGCTTCATGATCACCTTGGCGGCTCCATAGCGGCCGGTGATGGCATGAGACAACGTTACCCCCCGCAGCGGGATTTTTATCATTTTCTTCTTTGCGTCTTCAACCGCTTTGGCAATGGAGGCTGGCACTTCGCTGGCTTTCCCCAGCCCGTACCCTACCATGCCCTTGCCGTCTCCCACCACCACCAGCGACGAAAATTTGAAGCGCCGGCCGCCTTTCACCACCTTGGCGACGCGGTTGATTTTAACCACCCGGTCCTTTAACTCCATGGCATCGGTATCTATTCTTGGTTTCAAAGCAATTCCCTCCTTAAGACCGGACTTTACATCTTCAGTCCGGATTCGCGTGCCGCCTCGGCTACGGCTTTGAGCGCTCCATGGTATCTATACCCTCCGCGGTCAAACACCACCGCAACAATACCCTTGGCTTTAAGGCGCTCGGCCATGAGATTTCCTATCATTTTGGCCGCGGCCACATTGGCGCGCACCGACAGCATTTTCTTCACCTCTGGCTCCTGACTGCTGATCGCCACCAAGGTGGCGCCGGCAGTGTCGTCGATGGCCTGAATACAAAAATTCTTGTGGCTTTTAAATACGCTTAAACGCGGACGTTCGGGCGTGCCCGTAATTTTACGGCGTATGCGTCTTCTGCGCAGCAGGCGTTCTGCTTCGCGCGTTTTTTTTGTGCCCATGTTTCACACCCTCCCTTTACTTCTTCGCACCCGCAGTGGCGCTGACGCCGGCTTTGCCGACTTTCGTGGGTACATATTCACCCTCATAGCGTACGCCCTTGCCCTTGTATGGCTCCGGTTTGCGGACAAAACGCAATTCGGCGGCCACTGCCCCGACCAGTTCCTTGTTGATGCCTCTGACCACGATCTGCGTGGGTTTGGGAGCCTCCAAGGTGATTCCCTCCGGAGGATCATATTCCACGGGATGGGAATAGCCCACGAAAAGCACCAAACGGTTCCCTTGCATCTGTGCGCGGTAGCCGACTCCTCTTACTTCCAGATTTTTCTGAAATCCTTCGGACACGCCCTTTACCATATTGAAGATCAACGTCCGGGTGAGTCCGTACAGGCTGCGGTAATAGGGGGCGTTGCTGTGCGGTTTTTGCACGACAATGCGGTTGTCGGCGATCTCTATCTTCATCTCCTGAGGCAGGTCGCGTGTCAGGGTGCCCTTGGGACCCTTCACCACCAGGTGGTTTCCTTTGAGGTCCACACTGATCCCCTTGGTGATTAAAACAGGTAATTTGCCCACGCGTGACATTACATGCCTCCTTACCAGATGTAGCAGAGCACTTCGCCGCCGACCTGTGCGCGCCGCGCCTGCCTGTCAGTCATAATCCCCTTGGAAGTTGAAAGGATGGCAACCCCCAACCCTCCCAATACCCGTGGAATCTCCTCCGCGCTGGTATAGACACGGCAGCCCGGCCTGGAAATACGTTCCAAATTCTTGATCACGCGTTCGCGGTTGGGACCGTATTTCATAAAGACACGTATGGTGCCATGCCGTCGGTCTTCGATGAAGCGGTAATTTTTGATAAACCCTTCGTCTTTGATAATCCGGACGATCTCCTGCTTAATACGGGAGAAAGGCACGTCAACTTTTTCATGACTTGCCCGGTTGGCGTTGCGAATACGCGTCAACAAATCGGCTATTGAATCAGTCATTGACATAATATCTTCACCCTCTCTTGGCTGGCGGCCCGCAGACCGCGTTGTAAATATTACCAGCTGGCTTTTACCACGCCTGGGATCTGGCCTTGGCTGGCCATGTTTCTGAAACAAATGCGGCAGATCCCGAATTTTCTGAGATACCCGCGTGGACGGCCGCACAATTGACAACGGTTGTACTTGCGCACCTTGTACTTGGGTTCTTGCTTTTGTTTGTTAATCAAACACAGTTTGGCCATGAATCCTCCTACCTGGCTTTGGCAAAAGGCGCCCCGAATTGACGGAGGAGCTCTTGCGCCTCTTGGTCCGTTTTGGCGGACGTGACAATGGTGATATTCATCCCGTGGATTTCCATGATTTTATCAAAATTGATTTCGGGAAAAATAATTTGCTCTTTTAATCCCAAATTGTAGTTCCCCTGCCCGTCGAAACCCTGCAGCGAAATGCCGCGAAAATCCTTGATGCGCGGCAGCGCCAGATTGAGCAGCCGATCCAAAAATTCATACATCAGGCGGCCGCGCAAAGTCACGCGCGCCCCGATGGGATTGTTGGCGCGCAGACGGAAGTTGGAAATCGATTTTTTGGCCCGTGTAACAACCGCATGCTGGCCGGTAATCTGGGCCAATTCCGCGGCTGCCGTTTCCAGCAGCTTGATGTTCTCCGTGGCTTTGCCCACGCTGACATTGCACACGATCTTTTCCAGTCTGGGCGTTTCCAGCTGGTTTTGATAGGAAAATTTCTTCATCATTTCCGGAATGATTTCTTGATGATATTTGTCTTTCAGTCTTGCCATGGGAAGCTTCCTCCATTGTTAAAAAACCGCAACTGTCTTACCGCCTTTAATCCAGCATCTCCTTGCATTTCTTGCATATCCGGACGTATTTTTTGCTCTCACCGGTGCGCTGATACTTCACTCCCGTGGTTTCACTGCACTTGTTGCAGATCAATTTCAACTTGGCCAGTTGTATGGGCGCTTCCTTTTCCAGAATGCCGCCTTGGGGCATTTGCTTGGTGGGACGTGAATGCCGTTTGATAAAATTAATCTTCTCCACCACGGCCAGCCCCCGTTTGGGAAACATTTTCAGTATTTTTCCGCTTTTCCCCCGGTCTTTGCCAGAGATCACGGTCACGATGTCGTTTTTATGCAATTTGGTTTTTACGGCCGCCATGCCACTTGTCCTTTCCGCCTGTCTTATACAACCTCGGGCGCCAACGAAATAATTTTGGCAAAATTGCGATCACGCAATTCCCGGGCCACCGGGCCAAAAATCCGGGTTCCGCGGGGGTTCATTTGTTCATTGATCACCACCACGGCGTTTTCATCAAACCGAATATAGGAGCCGTCCGGACGGCGTTGCTCTTTGGCCAGGCGAACGATAACGCAGCGTACAATTTCACTTTTTTTCACCTGTGCCCCCGGAATGGCTTCTTTTACGGTCCCCACAATAATGTCCCCCAGTCCGGCATACCGCCTGCGCGTTCCACCCAGCACTTTGATGCACTGCACACGCTTGGCGCCCGAATTGTCCGATACTTTCAGCATGCTCTGGACCTGTATCATCCCAATTCCCCTCCCTCGGACTTGCCCATCTGCACCTTGGCCCTTTCAATGATCTCGATCAAGGTGTGGTATTTATCCTTGGACAAGGGACGGGTCTCGCGGATGCGCACCCGGTCTCCGATGCCGCAGCTGTTTTCTTCGTCGTGCACTTTATAGGTTTTTGACCGCATCATGTAGCGTTTGTAGCGCTGATGCTGAATTCTACGATCCACCCGCACGACGATGGTCTTTTTCATTTTGTTGCTTTGTACAATGCCGATTTTGTCCCTGCTGATGTTAAGACCTGCCATGGCCTCTCCTCCTTCTTCCCATCCCTTACGACGCGCCCGTTTCGGCGGCCGCAGTCGTCCGAATACCCTTCCTGTCCATTTCGTACAGCAGGGTCTTGATGCGGGCGATGTCGCGCCGCAGACCGGAGAGCTGGGCGGTGTTCTCAATCTGCTTGGTCTGCACTTTCACCTTCAGCTTAAACAAATTGTCCTGGAATTCGTCCAGCTTGCGCTGCAGTTCCTCGCGGTTCATTTCACGCAGTTTTTCGATTCGCATGTCTTAAGCACCTTCCTCGCGGGTCACAAAACGTGTCAATACCGGCAACCGGTGTGCCGCCAGGGTAAAGGCCTCCTTGGCTATTGTTTCCGTAACGCCGTCCAGTTCAAATAAAATGCGTCCGGGTTTGACGACCGCAACCCAGGCTTCAGGCGCGCCCTTCCCTTTGCCCATGCGGGTTTCCGCCGGTTTTTTCGTGATCGGTTTGTCCGGAAATACTCTGATCCAGAGCTTGCCGCCTCGTTTCAAATGGCGGTTGATGACCACCCGGCACGACTCGATTTGGGCGCTGGAAATCCAATGGGCCTCTATGGATTTCAGGCCATAGCTGCCAAAGCTGACTTTGGACCCCCGATGGGCCAATCCCCGCATCTTTCCTCTTTGCACTTTTCGATGTTTAATTCTCTTAGGCAGTAGCATTGCGCTTGGCTCCCCGCTGTTCTGTTTCTTTTTTCTCGTCGAGATAGATCCATATTTTTATCCCGATCGTACCATACGTGGTGTGCGCCGTTGCTTGCCCGTATTGGATATTGGCCCGCAGTGTGTGCAAGGGAATCTGCCCCTCGCGATACCATTCCCGGCGGGCGATTTCAGCTCCCGCCAGGCGGCCGGCGCAGGCAATCCGGATGCCTTTGGCGCCCATCTCCATGGTGCTTTGCACCGCCCGTTTCATCGCCCGCCGGAAGGCCACGCGTCGCTCCAGTTGCCTGGCGACATTTTCCGCCACCAGCACTGCATCCAGCTCAGGATGCTTGATCTCCAGAATATTGACGTAGACCTGCTTGCCCGTCAAATCCTGTATTTCCTTCCGCAGGCTGTCTATTTCCGAACCCTTTTTACCGATGATAATGCCCGGCTTGGCGGCATAAATGGTGACCGTCGCCCTTTGGGAGGCCCGCTCGATTTCTATTTTCGAGACCCCGGCATGGCTGAGCCTTCCTTTTAGAAATTTGCGTATCTTGAAATCCTCCAAAAGGTTCTCGTGATAATTTTTTCTTGCGAACCATTGGGAGTCCCAGGTACGCGTGATACCCAGCCGGAGTCCGATCGGATTGACTTTTTGCCCCACAATAAGCCTCCTTACGCTTTCACTGCGGTTTCAGCCGCTTTGCCGTCCGAAACAACCAAAGTCAAATGGGAGGTTTCCACCCGGATTTTGCTGGCGCGTCCCATGGCGCGCGGGACAAAACGGCGTGCATTCCTCACCTGCCCGCCTGCATCCGTGCGGATTTCCTTGATAAATAGCGCCGCCGGATCAATGTCCGCATGCTGTCCGACAGCCGCCACCGCCGACTTGATGAGACGGATGAGTACGGGCGACGCGGCTTTTGGCAGAAACTGCAAAATGTTCAAAGCCTCGTCCACTTTTTTCTTCCGGATGAGATCCGCCACCACCTTGACTTTGCGCGGCGTAACTTTCACATACCGGGCCATTACTTTTTTATCCATCGCGTCCTCCTGGTTTTCCGCCGTGCGGAAAACATGCCATTCACACTACCATACGGCGGCGCCACCCCTATGCAAAGGTCCGCCCGCATCACAGTCATGCCTGCTTCTACTGGGTGATCCCCAACCTACCAAGCCACCGGATAGCAATCAGTGTTACTTAACCACCGTTGTCTTTTCGCTTCTGCTGTGGCCTTTAAAGCTCCTGGTGGGGGCGAATTCCCCCAGTTTGTGTCCCACCATGTTCTCGGTCAAATAAATAGGCAGGAACTTCTTTCCATTGTGCACCGCCAGGGTAAACCCCACCATTTCCGGGGTGATGGTGCTGCGCCGCGACCAGGTTTTCAGCACTTTTTTTTCATTGGCCTTGATCATCATCTCAACTTTTTTCAAGAGTTTGGGATCAACATAAGGCCCCTTTTTCAGCGAACGCGCCACTTGTCAGGCCTCCTTATTATTTGATCTTGCGCCGCCTAATGATCTGACGGTCACTGGTTTTATTCTTCTTCCGGGTCTTGTATCCCTTGGTGGGAACACCCCAAGGCGTGACCGGATGGCGGCCCCCCGAAGTCCGGCCCTCACCGCCGCCCAACGGATGGTCCACCGGATTTTTCGCCACACCGCGGCTTCGGGGTTTGAAGCCCATCCAGCGATGGCGGCCGGCTTTGCCGATGGTGATGTTTTCATGTTCTGTATTGCCAATCTGCCCGATCGTGGCTTTGCAATCCAAATGAATCAGCCGGACCTCACCGGAAGGCAGGCGCACATGGGCATATTCCCCCTCTTTGGCCAGCAGCTGGGCATTACTCCCGGCGGCGCGCACCAAACGCGCTGCCTGTCCCAGGCGCAATTCAATATTGTGGATCATCTCACCTGTTGGAATCTTGCGCAAAGGCAGCGCATTTCCGGGCTGGATGTCCGATTCGGGTCCCGAAGTGAGTATGCTGCCCACCTTGATCTTGTCCGGCGCCACAATGTATCTTTTCGCCCCGTCCGCATATTGCAGCAAGGCGATGCGGGCGCTCCGGTTGGGATCGTATTCAATCGCAATAACCTTGGCCGGAATATTGTATTTTTCCCGGGTAAAATCAATAATACGATACCGCCGTTTGTGTCCGCCGCTCTTGCGTCGCGCCGTATAGCGCCCGTTGACATTATGTCCGCCGCTTTTGGACAACTTGCGCAGCAGCGATTTTTCCGGCTTTTTTTTGGTGATTTCCGAAAAATCATAACCGGTCATCTGGCGCCGGCCCGGACTTGTTGGGCGGTAAATTTTTAGAGGCATCTTCTTTCTCCTTGCAAGTGTGGCAACGGGTTAAAAACCCGCCTCATCCTCATAAGCGTTTATTGTTTCCGCTCCGGGTGTTATACATTTTTACACACCCTCGTAAACCTGGATTCTCTCCCCCTGTTTGAGGGTGGCAATGGCCTTTTTCCACGGTTGCTTGGGCTTGACGCGCGTGCCAAAGCGGCGGTTTTTGCCCGGCATCATGTTGGTGCTAACGTCGACTACGTGCACTTTGAAAATCTGTTCAATCGCCTGTTTGATCTCAATTTTATTGGCCCGCCGGTCTACTTCAAAAGCATAGGAATTCTTTTTTTCCTTGTCCCGGCTGGTTTTTTCTGTAATAAGCGGGCGTTTGATGACGGTATAAGAATTCATTTGCTCAGCCTCTCCTCAATTTGAGTGACCGCCTGGCGCGTGAGTAAAAGATGGTCGCAATCCAGCACATCGTAGGTATTAATGTTCTGCGGATTTAATATCCGCAATGATTTGATGTTGCGGCCCGACAAACGAACGGTTTCATCCTGCTTGTCCATCACCAGGGTGGTGCGTCCCTTCATTTTCAAGGTATTCAACATCCGCACCATGTCTTTGGTCTTTATCTGGGGCAAAGAAAGTTCATCCAAAACCACCATCTGCCCATCCGCCACTTTGGCGGAAAAGACCGAGCATAATGCCACCCGGCGCATTTTTTGCGGCAGCTCCCAGGTGTAGTCACGCGGCTTGGGCCCGAAGACGACACCGCCCTTGTACCACAAGGGTGAGCGGTTGCTGCCGGCACGGGCGCGGCCTGTCCCTTTTTGCCGCCAGGGTTTCGCCCCGCCGCCGGAAACTTCACCGCGCGTCTTGGTGGAAGCGGTTCCCCGACGACGGTTCGCCAAATGACTCTGTACTGCCTCCCAAATGAGGTGTTGATTCACTGCGGCACCAAAAATCTTATCGGCAAGAGTGATCTCTCCCACCGGTTGATTCTCGCGGTTGACAACTTTGATCACGGGCATGACTATTTCTTACCTCCCCGATTGCTCTCGCGAACCAAGACCAAGTCCCGGTTGGCCCCGGGCACAGCCCCGCGGATTAAAAGCAGGTTTTGTTTTTCGTCGATTTTCACCAGCTTCAATTTAATGGCTGTCACCTGCTCATGGCCCATATGCCCGGGCATACCCAGGCCTTTGAGCACCCGCGAGGGATCCGAGGATGCGCCGATGGAGCCCGGTGCACGGTGAAACATAGAACCGTGGGAATTGCGGCCGCCGGTAAATTTATGGCGTTTTACCACTCCTTGAAAACCTTTGCCCTTGGAGATCCCCACCACATCAACCCAAGCCACATCTTTAAAAATTTCGGGACCGAAAGTTTGCCCCACTTCAAAAGACTCGCCGTTTTTCAGGCGGATTTCGCGCAAAAAGCGGTGGGGTTTGAGGTTGCGTTTGACGTATTGTCCCAGAACCGGTTTTTTCACCAACCTCGGCTTTTTTTCCTCAAAGCCGACCTGGATGGCCGTATATCCGTCCTTTTCCGCGGTTTTCACCTGTACCACCGTGCAGGGGCCAACGGAAACAACTGTCACGGGGATCACCTTGCCGCTTTCATCAAAAACCTGCGTCATTCCTATTTTTCGACCTAATATGCTCTTCATCGCCAATCTCCTGCATGATGAGGACACGGCAGGCCGCGCCCTAACGGATCATGTCACTTTATAATTTGATCTCCACATCCACGCCCGCCGGCAAATCCATCTTCATCAGGGCATCAATGGTCTTGGCTGTGGGATCGATAATATCCAAAAGGCGTTTATGGGTGCGCACCTCAAACTGCTCCCGCGATTTTTTATCCACATGCGGACTGCGCAGCACAGTGATGCGGTTGCAACGGGTCGGCAAAGGAACGGGCCCGAAAACACGGGCGCCGGTCTTTTTAGCGGTTTCAATCACATCCGCAGCCGATCGGTCCAACAGGTTGTGGTCATACGCCTTCATGCGAATCCTGATCTTTTGCTGTTCCATGTTCTCCTCCGCCTACCGCTTATTCAATGATATCGGAGATCACGCCGGCGCCCACCGTGTGGCCGCCTTCCCGGATCGCAAACCGCAATTCCTTCTCCATCGCGATCGGTGTGATCAATTCCGCCTCTATCGTCACGTTGTCCCCGGGCATCACCATCTCCACGCCCTCCGGCAGCTTGATCGATCCTGTCACGTCCGTCGTCCGAAAATAAAACTGCGGCCGGTAGTTGTTGAAAAACGGCGTGTGCCGTCCGCCTTCCTCTTTTTTCAACACGTACACCCCGCCTTTGAATTTTCGGTGCGGCGTGATGGTCCCCGGCTTGGCTATCACCTGCCCGCGCTCCACTTCCGTCTTCTCGATACCGCGCAGCAGCACCCCGATATTGTCTCCCGCTTCCGCCTCGTCCAATAGCTTCCGGAACATCTCCACCCCGGTCACCACGCTCTTCCTCGTGTCCTGGATCCCAACGATCTCCACGTTGTCCCCGACCTTCACCTTCCCGCGCTCCACGCGACCCGTCGCCACCGTGCCTCGCCCCGTGATCGAAAACACGTCCTCCACCGACATCAAAAACGGCTTGTCCACGTCGCGCATCGGCGTCGGAATGTAATCGTCCACCGCCTTGATCAAATCGATGATCGGCTGCCATACCTCGCCTTCCAGCTTCCCCGCCAGACCCTGCTCCATCGCCCGCAGCGCGCTCCCACGGATGATCGGCGTCTCCTCCCCGGGAAATTCGTACTTGTTCAACAGCTCCCGCACTTCCATCTCCACCAGGTCCAAAAGCTCAGGATCATCCACCTGGTCCACCTTGTTCATGAACACCAGTATCTTCGGCACTCCCACCTGGCGCGCCAGCAGGATGTGCTCCCGCGTCTGCGGCATCGGCCCGTCGCTCGCCGACACCAGCAGGATCGCCCCGTCCATCTGCGCCGCTCCCGTGATCATGTTCTTGATATAGTCCGCGTGCCCGGGGCAGTCCACATGCGCATAGTGCCGCTTTTCCGTCTCATACTCCACATGCGCCGTATTGATCGTTATTCCCCGCGCCTTCTCCTCCGGCGCATTGTCAATCTCGTCGTATTTCTTGACCTGCGCCATCCCCTTGCTTGATAAATACATCGTTATCGCTGCTGTCAACGTCGTTTTCCCGTGGTCCACATGCCCGATCGTCCCGATGTTTACGTGCGGTTTGTTGCGCTCAAACTTCTGTTTTGCCATCTCTTTTCCTCCTGCTTGCGGCCATTCGCCTTGATGCTGCGCGGACCGCCTCCGCTAGTGGTATATCCGCTTCCATCAACCGTCAGCGCGTGTCTGCCTGATGCATCATTTCTCTGGCGGAGAAATGTCTATTTGCCCTGCATCCTGGCCACCACCGCTTCGGCAATGCTTTTGGGCACTTCCGCATAGCGTGCAAATTGCATGGTGAAGGTTGCCCGGCCCTGGGTCATGGACCGCAGGTCCGTGGCATACCCAAACATTTCGGACAGCGGAACATGCCCGTGAATCACCTGGGTGTTTCCCTTCTTCTCCATGCCTTCAATCCTTCCGCGCCGGGAATTCAAATTCCCCAGCACATCGCCCATATAATCCTCGGGGGTTATCACCTCGAGGGAAAAAACCGGTTCCAACAAAACAGTTTGCGCTTTTTTACACGCCTCTTTAAAAGCGATGGAAGCGGCGATTTTAAAGGCCATTTCCGACGAATCCACCTCATGAAAGGACCCGTCATACAGCGTGACTTTGAAGTCCACCACCGGGTAGCCCGCCAATACGCCCGACTGGGAGGCATCCTTGATGCCATGGTTCACCGCCGGGATATATTCCTTGGGAATGGAGCCGCCTTTGATGGCATCCACAAATTCGTAGCCCGTGCCGTTGGGCAATGGTTCCAGCCGGATGCATACATGGCCGTATTGACCGCGGCCGCCCGACTGGCGGACGAATTTGCCTTCCTGCTCGATTGTCCGCAAAACCGTTTCACGGTATGCAACCTGCGGTTTCCCTACATTGGCCTCCACTTTGAATTCCCGCAGCAGCCGGTCGACAATGATTTCCAGATGCAATTCACCCATGCCCCAGATCAGTGTCTGGCCGGTTTCCTCTTCCGTTTTTATTCTAAAGGTCGGATCCTCTTCCGCCAGCTTTTGCAAAGCCGCGCCCAGTTTATCCTGATCCATCTTGGTTTTGGGCTCAATGGCCACGGAAATGACCGGCTCCGGGAAAATCATGGATTCCAGGAGCACGGGCTGGTTTTCATCCGCCAAGGTATCCCCGGTCATCGTGTATTTTAATCCCACGGCCGCAATGATATCCCCCGCCGCAGCCTCCTCCACTTCCTCGCGCTTGTTGGCGTGCATCTGCAGCAACCGGGCCAGGCGTTCCCGCTTGTCGCGGGTTGCATTATATACGTAGGAACCGGGACTGGCGGTTCCGGAATAAACACGGAAATAGGTCAGGCGTCCGACATAAGGGTCGGACATCACCTTGAAAGCCAGGGCCGCAAAAGGCGCCTGGGGATTGGCCGGCCGGTTTTCTCTGATATCCTTGCCCGGGATTTCCCCCGATACCGGAGGAACATCCAGCGGCGAAGGAAGGTAATCGACCACCGCATCCAACAAGGATTGAATCCCCTTGTTCTTGAAAGCCGAGCCGCACAGCACCGGCACCAATTCCCCGGTTAAAACCGCCTTGCGCAGCACTTTCTTTATCGCAATCGGGCTGACATCCTCGCCCCCGAGGTATTTTTCCAGCAAATGGTCATCAAAATCCGCCAAGGCCTCCAACAATTTCTCGCGCTTGGCGCGGGCGATGAAAAACTCCGTCTCATCGATGTCCTTGATTTCAAATTCCGCACCCAGGGTGTCCTCCTGCCAGATGAACTGTTTCATCTCGATGAGGTCCACAATCCCGCGAAAGCCCGCTTCACTGCCCACCGGGATTTGAATGGGAACCGCCCGTGCCCCCAGGCGCTCACGGATACTTCTCACCGATTGCATGAAATCCGCGCCGACACGGTCCATTTTGTTGACAAACGCCAGCCGCGGGACTTTATACTTGTCCGCCTGGCGCCAGACCGTCTCGGATTGGGGTTGCACTCCGCTCACACCGTCAAAGACCGCCACCGCTCCGTCCAACACCCGTAATGACCGCTCGACCTCTACCGTGAAATCGACATGGCCGGGCGTATCAATGATGTTGATGCGGTGATGCTTCCAAAAACAGGTCGTGGCCGCCGAGGTAATGGTGATGCCGCGCTCCTGTTCCTGTTCCATCCAATCCATTGTGGCCGTACCCTCGTGCACTTCACCGAGTTTGTAGAGCTTGCCGGTGTAGAAGAGGATACGCTCCGTAATGGTTGTTTTGCCTGCGTCAATATGTGCCATAATCCCGATATTCCGGGTTTTGGCCAAATCCAGGGACTGTGCCAACTGATCTTCACTCCTTTGTTTCCAGAAGTACTGCCCGCATTCTGGACCCCGCGCCTCATCTTACCAGCGGTAGTGGGCAAAGGCTTTGTTGGCCTCAGCCATTCTGTGTGTGTCTTCTTTTTTCTTTACTGCAGCGCCTTGATTCGCAGCGGCCTCCAGTATCTCCGCAGCCAGGCGCTCCTGCATATTTTTTCCCTTCCGGGCCAGGGCCGCATCTTTTATCCAACGAATTGCCAAGGACAACTGGCGCTCGCTCCGGACCTCAATCGGCACCTGGTAGTTCGCTCCGCCCACCCGGCGCGACTTCACTTCCAGCAGCGGCTTCACGTTTTCCAGGGCCTGCTTAAACGTATTCAACGTGGGGTCGCCGTTTTTATTCTTGATGATGTTCAAGGCATCATAAAAAATCTGTTCCGCCGTGCTTTTTTTGCCGCCCTTCATCAGGCAATTGACGAATTTGGTGACCACCGAATTGTTAAACCGATAATCACCCTCTATTTCACGCTTGGCGATCACTTTTCTCCTGGGCATGAAAACTTCCCCTCCTTTAAACCGGGCTATGCTTTTTTGGGGCGCTTCAGGCCGTACTTGGACCGCCCCTGTTTGCGATTCTGCACACCGGCGGCATCAAGCGTGCCGCGCACAATATGATAGCGGACACCCGGCAGATCTTTGACGCGGCCTCCGCGGATAAGTACGATGGAGTGTTCCTGCAGATTATGCCCCTCGCCGGGTATATAACAGGTGACTTCCATGCCATTGACCAATCTCACCCGGGCCACCTTGCGCAACGCGGAATTCGGTTTCTTCGGGGTAACCGTATACACACGCGTGCAGACGCCGCGGCATTGCGGACAGCTTTTCAACGCCGGGGAAGCGGTCTTGTGTTTCACGGCTTCGCGTCCTTTGCGGATCAACTGATTAATGGTCGGCATAAAGCCCTCCATGCATTTTTTACGGCGCCTGACGCGCCGCACTCTGGAAATACTAGTACAAAAATAAAAAAGACGGAAACATCCGTCTTTTTTAAAAGAGGCAATGGCATTCCTGTTTTCGGAAAAAGCCTTTGCAGCCTGTACTGTGGGAAGACCTTCACTCTGAAACACTATGTCTGAGAGCGTGGTTTCTTCATAAGGCAATCAACCGCTGTTGCTGATTGCTGTCTTACAAATTCCTCCCGCGTAGGCACGGATGTTTTGGTTTTTTTCCCTTTTTATAAAACAAAAAGAGGTCGAATTATAGTAAATTTCAAAAATTCTGTCAACTTTTATTTAGATAATTTTTAGCATTCTTGCCGCATTAAGTGAAAAAACATTTTTAATATAATAACGTTTATTTTCAAGGCTTTTTCTCTTCGCCGCGCAGCATTTAAACGTTTTTTGCGGCCACCGTGCGTGCTTGAATACGCGGTTTGAACTTCAACGCCACCCAATACCGCCACAGCAGTTAGCGGAAAAAGAAAACATCACAGCAGGAGGTCAAGAAAACCGTTTGGAAACGAGCATCCGGCAGGATGCGATATTTCAACCTCTTGCCTGCATTTCTACCGACCCAGGGTTTTATTGATCAGTTCAGGCACTTGTTGCGGCGTCACTTGGCTGTAAACCTGATTGTTAATAGTGACCACGGGCGCCAGACCGCAGACGCCAAGACAACGGGTATTGTCCAAGGAAAAAATGCCGTCCTTGGTGGTTTCGCCTATGTCGATTCCCAGTTCACTCTTAAATGCCTCCAGCACCCGGTCCGCGCCCTTGACAAAACAGGCTGTACCCATGCAGATGGAGATCTGATGTTTCCCGCGCGGGCGCAACCGGAAAAAATGATAAAAAGTTGCCACGCCATAGACACGCGAGGTGGGAATGCGCATGATATGCGCCACCGCATGCATATGCTGCCGCGATAAATAGCCGTATTTTTCCTGAACCTTTCCCAGCACGGATATCAGATAACTTCGCGGATGCTCCCGCTGCATGCAAGCGGCAATGAATTCTATAATTTCCTTGTCCAGAGTGGTTTCCAGGTTGACATCCATGGCTTATATCCCCCGCGGTTCCCGGACCGTATAATGCGTATGCAGCAATTCATGCGCCTTCCGGCTGCCTGGTTCACCCAAAAATTTGTCATAGAGGTCCTTGATATAAGGATTCTCGTGTGATTTGCGTATCTGTTTGGCTTGGTCGATGGCATACAGCGCCCGCGCCCGGCGCCTGATGATTTCTTTATCCAGCACCGGATACCCTTCGGGCGGATAGGGCTGCCCGCCGCCGCCAATGCATCCGCCCGGACAAGCCATAATCTCCACCAGCTGAAATTGCTTTTCCTGCGCCCGCACTTTGTTGAGAATGATCTTGGCATTGGTCAGGCCGTTGGCTACGGCCACATGCAAGACCTGATCCCCAATCGCAATGGATGCTTCCTTCAATCCTTCCACTTCCCGCACCTCAATAAAATTAAGGTCGGTCAATTCCTGGCCAGTCAGTTTTTCCGCCGCGGTACGCAGCGCCGCTTCCATGACTCCGCCCGTGGTTCCGAAAATATCCGCAGCCCCGGAAGAAAAACCCAGCGGATTGTCAAACCTCCCATCCGGCAGTTTGACAAAATCAATGCCATAGGCCTTGATCATCCATACCAGTTCGCGCGTGGTCAACACTGCATCGGTATAGGGCTTGCCGTCCGGCCGGCAAAGTTCGGGGCGCATGATCTCGTATTTTTTCGCTGTACAGGGCATGATGGAAACCACATAGATGCAATCCGGATCAATCCCCTGCTTTTGTGCATAGTAGGTTTTCAGCAGCGCCGAGAGCATGGACATGGGCGATTTGCAGGAAGAGGCATGGGGTATCAAATCCGGATAGAAGTGCTCCATAAATTTTATCCAGCCGGCCGAACAGGAGGTCAACAGGGGCAGGTTCCGGCCTGATCGCAGCCGGGAAACCAATTCGTGGGCTTCCTCCATAATGGTAAGATCGGCGCCAAAATTCGTATCGAAGACCTTGTGGAATCCCAGACGCCTCAAAGCTGTAATCGTTTGCAGGGTGGCCGGAGTGCCCGGCTCCAGGCCAAAACCTTCGCCGATGGCCGCCCTGATGGAAGGGGCGATATGCACCACCACGTGCAACCGGGGATCCGCCAATGCCTTCCAGACCTGGTCCGTGGAGCGTTTTTCCAGAAAGGCGGCCGTGGGGCAGACATTGACGCACTGTCCGCAATGGACACAGACGGACTCGGCCATGCTATCCTCAAAAGCCGGGGTGACCACTGTCTGAACGCCGCGGTGCATCTGCTGCAGGTTATAGACACCCTGAATTTCTGCGCAGACCCGCACACACCTCCGGCAAAGGATGCATTTTTCCGAGTCGCGCACCACCGCCAGGCTGGAGTTTTCCTGCGGATACCGTTTGCGCCGGCCGGCAAAGAGGCGGTGGCGCACACCCAGGGCATAGGCCAAATTCTGGAGCTCGCATTGGCCGTCCCTTTCACACGTCTGACATTCCTGCGGATGGTTGTCCAAAATCAGCTCCACCAAATCACGCCGGGCCTGCCGGATTTCCGGTGAATTGGTCTTGACCTTCATGCCTTCGGCCGCGGGTGTTGAGCAGGAAGCCTGGAAGGTGCGGGCACCCTCCACTTCCACAATACATATCCTGCAGGCGCCTTCCTTCGACAAGTCGGGATGATAACAAAGACGGGGGATATGAATGCCTATGGTTTCCGCCGCCTCCATGAGGGTCGTCTTTTCCGGCACCATCACCTGCATGCCGTCAATGATGAGTTTTATCTTTTTCATGTTCTCCTCTGGGCGCGCCTTGTCTACACCCTGTCGACGGCCTCAAACTTGCATGCGGCAAAACAATTGCCGCATTTGATGCAACGTTCTTGAATAACAAGATGGGGCTTGCGCGCGGTGCCTTCAATGCAGTTGACCGGGCACTGGCGCGCGCACAATGTACAGCCGATGCATTTTTCAGGGTTGATCTCATACCGGATGAGTTTGGAGCACTTTCTGGTCGGGCAGCATTTTTCCAACACATGCGCCTCGAATTCCGAACGGAAATATCGCAGGGCCGAAAGCACGGGATTGGGCGCGGATTGCCCCAATCCGCACAGTGAGGTTTTTTTAATGAGATTCCCCAAGCGCTCGAGTTTATCCAGGTCCTCCGGCATGCCCTGGCCTGCGGTAATACGCTCTAAAATCTCCAGCATGCGCAGCGTCCCCTCGCGGCAGGGGACGCATTTTCCGCATGATTCATCCTGGGTGAATTCAAGGAAAAATTTCGCCATGGCCACCATGCAGTCCTCGTCATCGAGCACAATCATGCCGCCTGACCCCATGATGGAGCCGACCGCAGCCAGGGAATCATAATCCACGGGCGTGTCTATCAAATCCGCGGGAATACAGCCGCCGGAAGGCCCTCCGGTCTGCACCGCCTTGAGGGTGCGGCCTTTTTCCACCCCGCCGCCGATGTCATATATGATCTCGCGCAGGGTGGTGCCCATGGGCACCTCCACCAGGCCGGAATTGACAATCTTGCCGGCCAGGGCAAAAACTTTGGTCCCTTTGCTTTTTTCCGTGCCAATGCGCGCAAACCATTCCGCCCCGTGGCGTATAATGACGGGAATATTCGACCAGGTCTCCACATTGTTGATGACGGTCGGATGCCCCCACAACCCCCTTTCGGTGGGATAGGGCGGACGAATCATGGGCTGGCCGCGCCTGCCCGTGATGGACAGCATCAGCGCTGTCTCCTCCCCGCAGACAAACGCCCCTGCGCCCAGACGCAACTCAATTTCAAAGCTGAAATCCGATCCCAGAATATTCTTGCCTAAAAGCCCGGCATCCTCGCATTGCCTGATGGCGTATTCCAAACGCCTGATGGCCAGGGGGTATTCGGCCCGAACATAAATATAGCCCTTGCTGGCCCCGATGGCAAAAGCACCCAGGGCCATGCCGTGGATGATGCTGAAAGGATCGCCTTCCAAGGTGCTGCGGTCCATGTAGGCTCCCGGATCCCCCTCGTCCGCATTACAAACGACATACTTCACCGGATCCGGGTTGTCCACGGCGCTCTGCCATTTACTCCCGGTGGGAAAGCCGGCGCCGCCCCGGCCGCGCAATCCTGAAAGGATGACCGCCTGGATAACAGCCTGCGGTTGTCCGTTTTCCAGCACCCGGGCCAGCGCTTCAAAACCGTCGTTGGCCACATAATCCTTCAGGCTTTCCGGGTCTATAATACCGCTGTTGCGCAGGGTCAAGCGGGTCTGCTTGTTGAAAAAAGCCACATCTCCGTATAAAGTGATAAACCGTTTGATCAGCGGATCTATCTCCGCCTGCATGGACGTCAAGGTTTTACGGTCTTTAAAATGCGACTGAATGATGCGCGCCAGGTCTTCTTCTGTTCCAAACTCGTAAACGACTTTCTCCGGAAAGACCAGCATGCCGACCTTGTTCCCTTCCTTGCCAGCCGGGTAAAGGCCCAGACAGCCGCCGATAAAGCTCCTGATGGTTTCCTCCGGGACGCCGTGTATTTTCAGATGTTCTTTGAATTTTTCATTCCAGCGCGAGGCCGAGTCCGTCTCCACCGTGGATAAGGAGGCAAAAGTCACAACCCAGGAATACATGCGGCTGGTTTTTTTATCAAGAATCAAAGGCACAACCGGCTGTCCGCCCAGGATGTGCTGCTGGAATATTTGCTGGACTTTTTCCACCGTGACTTTTTCATATTTGATGGGAAACTGATCCGGCAGATAAACCCCCACAATGGGTTCGCGTGAACAGCGGCCGGTACATCCCGTCTGTTTAATGAATATGTCCGCGCGGCCGGAGGCCAAAAGCAGTTTTTCAAACTCCCGGCGCACCTCCTGCGCCCCTGCTGCATTCTCGCACGTGGCTGATCCCACCTGAATAATGATTGGCGCTGACGACAGGGTATTGGCGGCATCATCCAAAAGCCGCTTTTTCACCGCCATAAAGGCATCCAGAATCTTTCCCATGTTTTTCCTCTTGCCTGACAAAGAAATCTCCGCCCGCAACAGCGGAGTAAACATTTCAAAACCATTGCCCGGGCATGCCGCTTCATTTAAAAACGCTTCATCACTTTTTCTCCCCGAGGCGGGCGGCCAGGCGTTGAAGCCCCAGCACCATGGCCCCGCCAGCCAGCGCAGTGAACAATTGCGGCCAGGTCATCATGTATTTGATCGCTGCTGGTATCTCAAGTGTGTTGATCCCGCCTGGCGTTTGATAAGCAGGCGGGGTAAAAGTCAGCCAGGTGACGGCAATAAAAAGCAGGCCGAATTTTAAAAAGGCGGATAAAAGCAGCGCCCCGGAGACGGACTTGGCTTGCGCCCAATCAAAAACCAGCACATACCCCGCATTGGCCAAGGCAATAAGCGGCAGCATAAAAATGATCGGCAGGGGCAAAACGCCCACACTGGTTGCGATCAGCGGAGTGATCATTCCCAGCAACACCGCCTGCTTCCAACCCGCGCGGAAGAGGCAGCTGAGCAGCAGGGCATTCACCAAAGTGCCGGTGAGCCACTGTGGCATTTTTAAGCCAATGGCCAAAAACGCCATCCCGAGATGCACTGCCCAGATGCCCCAGGGCAGGAGGAGACTTAATTCCTGTTTTTGTATCATGGTTCTCATGTTCATGGCTGTACACCACCTTTGCCAAATATGCTGCCGGTCTTTATCCTGCCTGACCTGTCTTTCTCAGGCCAACCTCTCTGGAAAAATCATGATTCAATGTCAGAGGTGGATGCCGCCCGCTGCCCGTGGACACTCAGCGGCAATGCTGCCGAGGTTTGGTCGCACCACGCAAAACTCCATGGTGCCATTGCTTGCACATTGCCTCTATAGATGTTTTTTGGGTATTTGCGGTTTGAAAACAATACCACAAGCAGTGGCTGCCGTCAATTGTCCTGATGAAATAGGTGGACCAAGTTCAAAGGAAACAAACTTGCTAGCGGCCGGCTTTGTTCCGGTTTGTTCCAAAACCGCCCCCGTGAATTACGGTTTCAGTTTGGTATCGATGGTTTCTTCCCTCTTCTCCCCCAGGGCGTCAAAGTGGAAGGTGATTCCTCCTGAAGCAGAAAAATAATCAGCGGTCGGGTCAGCTAATGGATCTAATCCCGGGCTGACGGTGGGGCCGGAATAAGAAGGCATGATGTAGGCCACGTCAAAATCCATGCTCAATTTTTCGGCAATGCGCCATTGATAGCCAAGGCTGATATGGACGCCCTCGAGCGCCGGCGGAAGGAATTTTATTGTTTTTGCGGTCCCATACGCCAGTCCCGCGCGCAAACGGAAGGGCTCCTCCACTGCCAGTAAATATGCCCTCAATCCCGCCTGCCAGGCCAATGCTTCGCGACCGGTGGGATTCAAGCTGCCCAGGCCGCCGTAAACACCCACAAAGTCGGCAAGCATGATCTCCACATTGGTCCCAACCAGGCCGTAGGGCCAGCCGATACCGAAGCTGCATTTTCCGGCGATCTTCATTTCCTGCCCTTTTTTCTCTTCGCCGCCGCCCTCTTTGACAGCACTAACGCCTGCTGCCAAACGGGTGCAGGCAGCCGGCACTCCTTCGGGCCGAAAATAAAATCTACGCGCATACCCCGGCTGTAAAGGATTTTTACGGGTGGCATAAGGCGAAGCAGGATCCACGGGCAAAAACCTGGCTGTTGTCAGGGTGTTGCCGCCAGCATCCTGGTAAACCAGGGTTATTTCCACTTCCTCCAGGGTCTGTGGTCCCAAATTACCGATTTCACCCGAAAGCTGATAGCAGCCGTTTACAAATTTCGTAAGTTCCACTGTCCGTATAAAAGCCCTGCTGATGGCATTGTCGGCCGCGGCAGAGGCTTGTAAAGGCCGCGTCTGGAGAATGAACTCATAGGCGCCGGTCATGGGTTTTTCTTCCTTGCGCAGGGCTACATCCGCCGGCGGCATTCCCTTGGGAATATGGGCTGACAAACCCACGTTTAGGGTGTAATATTGCGGCATCTTGGTTCGTAAAGGCATGCCCCAGCCTGCATCCGTGTCCAAACTGACATATTCATACAACCGCCATTGAAACCCCCATAACAGTGAAAAATCATTTATTTGCTCGGTTTCAGCGGATGTCTGCCCGCCGCCGGGAGTATACCGTGTGCCATTGGAAAGCATGGCCGAAAACCGTCCCCGGAAAGCATCAGCTGGAGGGCCGAGATAAGAACGGCAGCCAGCTGCCCAGCCAAGGCCAGCACCGGGGGAAAGCGGCGCATGCGAACCCAGGCCGCTGAAAATTCCAAAATAATCCGTGACCATGATCTCCACATTTCCGCCCACTCCGCCATAAAGACGGCCTTCACCCAGCCCGATTTTAAGCAGGGACAGGGAGTAGGGGTCAGAAGGTTCGACAACCAAAATTCGGGCTCCTTCCAGCCGGTTCTGATTCAGCTGGTACAAAAAAGTCATCTCCAACTTGTGAATGTCATTGAATTCCTTGTTCACCACATACGCGTAATCCAGCTGTGCCTCAGTGCTGTTGGTCACCGCAAACCGTGTGCCGATACCTGCAGACCAGGTTTCCAGATCACGGTTTAATTTGTAGCCTGCACGTACTGCCAGTTGGTCTAAAAACCAGTATTCCAAGCCAAAATGCCAGCGCGGCATTGAATCAAGCACAGCCTGCCAGCCAGCGGCCAACACCAGGTCGTGGCCTTTTTCAAGCGCCGGATGCCCCAGTACTTGATAGGACATGCCCGCCTCCACGCTGAGGGGCAAGGCATCCCAATACAACAATGACCCTTGGAACGGAATACCCCAGGGGTCGGAATACGAGTACTGCAGGGGATAGCCGAAGTGCCGCAGGGTTGCATCCAGCCTCAAGCCCGCGGCCAGGTTAAAGGAGGCGCCGACATTAGCGGCAACTGCAGAAGCCTGATAATGCTCCAGCAAGGTGGAATGCATCACCTCCAGGGCCATGCCCAGGCGAAAAGACCTGGTGAAACGATAGGCGCCGCCCAGGGTCAGCAGCCAGTCTTGCTGTGCGTCCAGGCGGATGGTATAACCGTAGTAATCCACCAGGTCAAAGCGTCCGCCGTTATAATTGAGGAGGCCAATGCCCCAGGTGTGGCACGGATTGCCCGCATTGACATAGCTGATCTGCCCCCAACTGTCGTCCATCAGGCCGCTGGAAAAATCCCCTGTCAGCATGCTCTGCCTAAGATACGAGAGTCCTGCCGGATTGCGGTAAAGGGCGTAGGCGTCGTCTGCCACAGCCACATAAGCCTCGCCCATGGCCTGGGCGCGCGGGCTCACGTTTTTTTCCAAAACATGTGCACCGGTGGATGCGAAAACCGGAAGCGCAGCGGCTGGTAGTGCTGCTGCCAGGCAAAACATCATTCGCGCTGCTTTCATCCGTCTTTATTCCCCTTTTTAGTCATTGCTGTCCGATATGGAAATGGCTGGCAAGAGAAAAAAACCCCCTTGCCCGTTTTTTCCAAACGGTATTCATGTAACGTCATT
>JAFGIQ010000040.1 GCA_016929575.1 candidate division FCPU426 bacterium | reverse complement strand
CGGCGTGTGTGATGAGGTAACTGACGGCGTGTGTGATGAGGTAACTGACGGCGTGTGTGATGAGGTAACTGACGGCGTGTGTGACGAGGTAACTGACGGCGTGTGTGATGAGGTAACTGACGGCGTGTGTGATGGCGTAGATGAGATGGTTACCGTCATAGTCGGCGTGACGGTTGAGGTTGGAGTATCGGCGGCTAGTTTGGCAGCCCAGCTATCGTATCCCGCGGTAAAAAGCCGCACCGGAGCGCCCCAGGTCATATCGCTGGTACCGGCCAAAACCGCATCCCCGCTTTCATTCACAGCGATTCCGCAAGCTTCATCACTCCCACTGCTCCCCAGAAAAGTATTCCAAAACAGGCTTCCGTCGGTGGCCACTTTGGCGGCAAAGGCGTCCTCAGCTTGAGAATAAGCCCATAAGGGTGTGCCCCAAGTCTCATTGCTATCGCCGGCTATGTACGCATTTTCGCCAGAATCCAGGTCGATACCATTAGCCGCATCGCTGCCATTGCCTCCTAGAAATGTGTTCCAAACCAGATTACCGCCGCTTGTCAGCTTGGCGACAAAAGCATCTTTATTGTTAGCACCGGCATGAGGCCTCACTGGCGTTTCCCAAGTAGAAAAAGAGAAACCGGCGATATAAACATTGCTGCCAGCCACGGTGATGCCTTTTGCCGCGTCTTCCCCGTTAGCCCCCAGAAATGTGTTCCAGGTCAGGCTTCCGTCACTCGCCAGTTTGACGACAAAGGCGTCGTTTCCCCCGATATAGCTCCGTATCGGCATACCCCAGGACGCATCGCTGGCGCCGGCCACATATACATTATCGCTTCCATCCACGGCTAGGCTATAGGCTTTGTCGTTTAATCCGCTTCCGCCCAGGAAAGTATTCCAAACCAGACTTCCGTCACTCGCCAGCTTGGCCACAAACGCATCAAAATAAGTACTATGGGGCCGCACCGGGGCGCCCCAGGTCCAATCGCTAAAGCCGGTTATTTCTATATATCCGTTTCCATCCACGGCAAGGCCACGGGCTTGGTCTTCCCCGGTACTACCCAGGAAGGTATTCCAGGTCAGAGTTCCAGCGCTCGTCAGTTTAGCGACAAAGGCATCAATAAACCCGGCATAACCCCGTATCGGCGTGCCCCAGGTCGTTGTGCCATTGCCAGCCACATATACATTCCCATCGCCGTCAACAGCGATACCGCAGGCTTCGTCTCCCCCGCTGCCGCCCAGGAAGGTATTCCAAATCAAACTTCCGTCACTCGCCAGTTTGGCTACAAAGGCATCGGCCAAGCCGGAAGCGTCATGGCCGCGCACCGGTGCGCCCCAGGTCAATACGCTATAGCCGGACACATACACATTCCCGTCCCCATCCACGGCAATGCTTTTGGTAATGTCGGTATCGTCACTGCCCAGGAACGTATTCCAACTTAACGTCGGATCGACAACCAATTCATATCGCCGGTCATAGTTCGCAATAAACCCCACGACATTTTCGCCCTTAACGATGTACGCTGCCGGCACAGTTTTCCTGCCATTAGGCGTCTCCTGCCATGCCGTGGGCGCCGCTTCCACCATTTCCCCGGTCTGATATATAATGTGAAGATTTCCGCGGGCATCCAGGTATACGGGTTGATTGTAGCGGAGTTGAATACGGTCCAGTGGCCGGCCCGGAAGTCCGGCGCGAATCCGATAAGTGCTTTTGGCAATTGCCTTCGCCTTTTGCTCATACTCCAAGGTAATTCCAGGCCAGAGCTCTTGATACTCAATCCGTTCAAAAGGCCTGGTTTGGCTGCGCGCGCCCGGCACTTGCCGGTCTCCCGGTTGTGTTTTCAGCGAATCTGCGCGGCCGCCAATATATTCCACTTTAAGAAAATGATTTTGAGCAACAGCGTACATCGCGGTTTCTCCGAAACCCAGCACATGTCCGCCAGAGGTAAATTGCAGGAATTGACTTCCGTTCGGATCAAGCCTCAGCTGCAATGAACCTGTCATCCCCAGCAGCAGGCTTACCCCGAACCAGGCCAGCAGGCGGATCCTAAAACGGGCAGTCCGGTTCAACACCAGACAAGGAGCTGTTATGGCACACAAAATCGTTTTCACAAAAATCGCCCCGGCAATCCCCTTAAACAGGTGACCTTGCCCCTTTAAACCGCACCAGTAGTTAAATTAGAATACTGGCGGAAAACCAAAGGAGGCAAGTATGTGGCAAAAAACATTTCACACCAGAACAGATTATCACAAAACCTTGGGAAGCAAAAGTCATTCAAAACCATGATAAAGCAATCGGGACGTTTGCAATGTAGCAATCTAACAAATATAAGCAGGATAAATCCGTCAACAAATCCGGCATTACCGTGCCGGGAGGCGGGTTGTTAAATTGAATACGTCCCGGTTAAATAATCAAGCATGGCATCCCCGGGTTTTCGCACAAAACGGCTATGAAATTTTTTGCGCCAGGGTCACGGCATAATATCCCCATTTGTCCTGAAGGGTTTTCAGCACTTTGAAACCCGCCTGGGTTGACCACCCGTTAACCCCTTCAGCCGGCCGCACGGTCATGCGCAGGGGCTGCTGGTTAAAGTCAGGGAATATTTCGCTTACCATCTGCATATCGACATGACCTGTCTGGATCGTGAACACAAAATACCCCCCGGGTTTCAACGCATCAAAAATGAGCTTGATGGATTGCCTGATCTTGTCGTCATCCACGATCCAATCATAAAAACCGGAGGACACGCCAATGTCAGCCGCCGGCAGCGACCGGAAACCGGCGGGATCGAGCGCATCACCCTTTGCAAAGGTGATGGCGGAGAGCCCCATATTTGCCGCATTCCGCCGGCCCTCGGCCAGCCAGCGTTCATCCATGTCCCGGCATACGGCGCGTATGTGTTTTTCCCGATGGCGGGCCAGTATATTAAGGATGTACAATGCCGGGCCGGAGGCGACATCCAGGACCAGCATCTCCCGGCTCTTTTGCCAGGTCAACTGCACCGCCTGGTCGAGGAGTTCTTCCAAATGACGTTTCCGCATGCGTATGCATTCCCAGCCGCGGTGGGACAGAAAAATGCGGTCGATGAACTTTCCGATCAGCAGTTTCCCGGAAGCCTGATTGCGATAGACATAATCCAGCATCTTGCCAGAAATCAGCCCCTGGCCCAGACAAATCGTGATTCCATCGCTCAACCTGCCGATGGTGTGTACTACCAGGCGCAACAGACGGATATAGAATTTTCTCATTATTCCCCCTTCTCGCACTTGTTCTTCAAAGCCCGTACGGCGGCTTCCACTTCCCGTGCAATCCATTGCCAGGATTCCTTTTTATTATCCATCGGTTCGAAAATCAGCGGCTGGCCCAACACCACTGTAATTTTCCCCGGTTTGGGAAACAACCGCCCTTTTCTAAAACATGCATACGTGCCGTCAATATAAACCGGCAGAATCCCCACGCGGGCGGCCACAGACATCATGCCGATGCCGGGACGGAATTCCTGTATCTCTCCGGTCAAGGTCCGCGTCCCCTCGGGAAAAATGATAATGTTGGCCCCCTCCTGCAGGCAGGCTTGGCTGAACCCAAATGATTCGGGATTATACACTTTACGGCTTACGGGTATGGTATTGGCAATAAAGAACGTCAGAACCCGGATAAGCGGATTTGCGAAAAAATAGTCTTTGGCAGCCAGGCTGCGGATTTTATGCAAGCGCCCCAGCGGGAATGCCGCCTGGACAACCACCACATCCAAATGGCTTGAGTGATTGGCCGCAATCAGGGTGGAGGCCAGATCCTTCACAACGCCGGCGTTGATGACGGTCAGGCGGTGAAAAAGCGCCAGATAAGCCCTCAGCACCAGATGAACGGCCATCCGGATGAGGTTGGTCAAAATATTGTTCTGCACGAGGTCAAAAAGGGTTGGCGGGCCGTCATAGCACCACGGCTTCAGATCGGGTTGACCGCGGTCTTCCTCATTCATAAAAATATCGCACGAAGTGGAAATACAGCGGCGCCGTAAACAGCAGGCTGTCAAACCGGTCCAGGATTCCGCCATGGCCCGGAATGACCGCGCCCATATCCTTGATGCCAAGGTCCCGCTTGATGAATGAAATGACCAGGTCGCCGCACATGCCAACCAGGGAGATCATCATCCCCAAAATGAGAACATGCCAAACGGAAATCATGGGCACCAAAAACCGAAGGGCAAAAGCCATCCCCACGACTGAAACCAGCGCGCCGGCCGCGCCCTCAATGGTTTTATTCGGGCTGATAAGGGGAACGAGCTTGTGTTTGCCGAACAGGCTCCCCCAAATATATCCGAACGCGTCATTGGATTCGACCAGCACCATCAAATAGAAAATATATTGCACACCGTGCGCATAGTTGCGCATAAAACCCACATGCGACAAGAACCACCCAAAATAGACAACCCCCAGCACGGAGAGGCAGGTTTTCTGGACCATCTGTTCGTATTTTCCGCGTAAAATGGGCAGTATCAGCAGCAAGGCAACCGCGTATATCGGCATCGCCTGGTAGAGCCCGTACCAGTTGTCAAAAACCGGCATATAGATCGCGGCGATCGCACCCAAGCTGACGAACACGAGTGTTTTGTCTTTCCAAAGGCCCGTAGAACGGCTATACTCCCGGAAACACCATAAAGACAGGATTAAAATAATGATTTGATAGGCAATCCGGCTGTATAAGAGCGGCAAGACAATGACCGGAATGACGATAAACCAGGCCAAATATTTAATCCATACGGATTTGGGATCTTTGCCCCGCAGCTTGAAAACCAGGCTGATAATGACCACAATAATTCCGAAACCGCCCAAAATTACGCCGATAAGCGTTAATATCTGTTTTATCACCAGAACGTCGGTCATGCCTTCACTCCGAGTTTTTTGGCCAGTTTGATGCCGAAAAGATAAGCCAGCAGCAGGTCATTGGCATCCGGGTGTCCTGCGCAGGTTTTATACTTGGCATGGTATCCCTTGCTCGCAAAAACGCCGACCGGTTTTCGGCCTATCTTCTTCTGCATATTCCCAAAGCAGGCGGCCGTGGCATACGGCCCCCAGACGGGCATGCCCCAGGTCACAAAAAGTGCATAGTTTTTCAGTTTTGTTTTATGGGTTTCAATAAACCGGATTATTTTTCCAGTGGGAAACTTGCGGATATTGGGCGTGCCAATGATTACGAGATCATACTTTCCAATATCTTTCGCTTCACCGGCCTTTTTTACTTCTGCGCGCAGACATTGGCCAATCTCATGCGCGATTTTCCGGGTATTGCCCGTGGCAGAATCATACACCACCAAAACTTTTTTTTGGATGGCCTGGTATTTTTCCTTCTTGTTCCATTCCCATTTGGTTATTTGTGCAATCATGCCCCTCAGCCGGTTTAATACCGTGGCCTGCCCCATCAGGATATAAAGCAGCATGCACCATTCCAGAGGCGTCAGGGAAATCCCCCAAAAGCCGGCCCGGGGTGTTCCTTTCAGCATGACCAGGTATTGGATCAGGCTGAAAATCATTACCAGAATCAGTCTTTCCACCTTGCCCAGCGGACCCTGATGCTGCCATTCCATGCCCAGGGCCTTGCCCAGCATGCCTGTATAGCTCACCAAAAACATCGAAGCCATCGCCAGCAGCCCCAAAGGCCGGTTGCACAGCGGAGAAAGCGCGATGCCAGCCAAAAAAAACAGGTCTGAATACCGGTCCGGCAGGGCATTGACTATTTCCCCCAAAAGCGAGTCTTTTTTCCGCGCAATGGCAATCACGCCGTCAAGGGTGTTCAGCGTCATGCGGATCAGAGTAAGCAGGATGGCAAGCAGCAAAAGCGCCGGGGACTGGAAGGCAAAATAATAACAAAAACCCGTGCCTATGGCAACAACCGTGGCAGCATAGCTCACCAAATCCGGATTCACAAACACGAGTTTTTGGGCAAGCGGCAATAAAATTTTACGATAAGGATATTTCAAAATATACAATCCCATAAGCATTCCCCTTTTTCCGGAAAGCATCTCCTCTTGAATGCTGTCGCCGCGCATAAATTGTTCAATATTATATTCCAATTCCATTATTTTTTCCAGGGAAACCTAATCGGAGTCGTTTGCCATTTAGCAACTCAACAACTATGTTCAGGATAAATCCCACATCAAATCCAACATTTCTATATAAGTGTGCGCAGGGCTATGTTTTTGGTCTATAATACCCCCCAGCATATGTTTTCCATACATTACATTTTATCCGCAAGGAAATGACATGCGCTCTTGGCTTGTCCGGGTTGTAATTGTGGGGTTGTGCGTTCTCTCACCGGTGCTGGCTGGCACTGAGGAGCTTTCGATTGCCGATGATCCTGTCTATTACGACCAAAATGATGTTTGGTGTGTTTTTGGTTTTAAGCCGCCGCCGCCTGCCATGCGCGCCAGTGACTTTACCATTGTCCCCGGCCCCTATTTTGGCATGAACCCCACATCCGGCACTATCTGGGGATTGGGCGCAAACGGGCTGTTTTACGCGGGCGATCCGGCGACCACGCGCATGTCCACCATTGATAGTTTGCTTGCTTATACCACCAAGAATCACTTTTTGTATTACAGCCGCAGCACTGTGATGAGCGCGAATAATGATTGGATTTTTTCAGGAGACTGGCGATTTTACAATTTCTCACAACCCACTTTTACTCTCGGTACTGACAATGAAATTGCCTCTTCGGAGCTCATCCGGTTTTCCCATTTCCGCTGGCACGAGATTGCTTATAGGCGCCTGGCCGGAAACCTGTATGCTGGCCTTGGCTGCAATCTGGACTTTCACAGAGGGATTGAAGTTGTGGCTGAGGATGGAAACGCAATACCATTGCCCGGCAGCATTCAGGCTGCATATGGCAGACAACATGGATTTTCGCCTGAACAGTATTCGACCAGCGGCGTAAATCTGAATGTTCTGTACGAATCCAGGGACCATGTGCTCAATCCCTATCAGGGGGAGTATGCCAGGCTTGCCTGCATGTTCAACAGCACGGCTTTGGGCAGTACGCAAAACAGCCAGGTGCTCTCTGCCGAGTATCGCCGCTATTTCCCGCTGTCTAATGAGCCAACCCGGCACCTGATCGGCATTTGGGCGTATACGCAAATGGTGATTCAGGGCAACCTGCCTTATCTGGATCTGCCTGCCAGCGGCAACGACCAGCGCGAGCGCTCGGGCCGCGGGTATACGCAAGGCCGCTGGCGCGGCACTCAGCTGGCTTATCTTGAAGCAGAATACCGTTTTCCACTGAGGGCGGACGGGTTGTTGGGAGGCGTGCTATTTGCCAATGCCACTTCAGCCGCGCGTCCTGAAAGCGCCAATCCGGAATCAGTCCTCCCCGACCCGGGTGCCGGGCTGTTTGCGTACATCAAACCGGCGATCGGCGCCGGCTTGCGGCTGATGTTGGTCAAATCAATCCGCATGAATGTGGAAATGGATGTTGCCTGGGGCGCGGCAGGTCCGGCGAGTGTGTATCTGAATTTGTTCGAGGTTTTTTAAATCCCGCAGCCGGGGGCGCTTTCAATTTAGCAGCGCAACAAACATGCAGCAGGTAAAACAGATAAAAAATATGATATTGCCTTGCCGTGGACGAATTAAGCGCATGCCGGATGATCTCACTTATCTACTAATGAACGTCCCGTATCCTTCACAGCATGGGCATTCGATCATTCCCAATGCATATCCCAGGTACAGCTGGCATCGCCTTTGGCCGTACATTTTGTATGTACCACAGAGGCATTCTTGGCTCCGCAATGGGTCAGTAGCTCGGTCATATATTGCGTATGATGAACATCGTGAAATAACGGCATATTATCGAATCCCGTCAAATAAAACTCGCCGTGTTTTTCTCCAAGTTGATGGTACTCGAATTTTCCGCAGGGTTTAAAGTAAGTTGCCCACAGCGCAGGCGAGATTTTGCACACTATATTGGGATTCAGCACCTTGAAAAACCAGGAATACAGTTTGGTGTCACGCATAAATTGGTTTTTAGCCGTATCCCGTATGAGTGCCTTGTCATTTTTGCCGTAGATTTGATCCGCCAGCAGGATAAAGCGCATGTAAACTGAGAAGTCCGCCCCCCAAACCACATCCACAATAGGTTTTCGCAATGCCGCCTGATCTTCAGGGCTCATTTTTTCAAATATTTTTTCCAAAGCATCTGCACCAAAACGTTCCTTGATAAATTGAAAATTGATTGTCCAAGCCGACCCTTTCAGTAATGCCATCGTCCCACCTCCATGATGATAGTAATAGGTGCCGTAGTTAGAATATTAGAATAAACGCCCCCTCTTCAGCAACCCTTTTTCCCAGCTTAATCAGATAATTCAATGATGGATTCTTAATGCCTAAATATTTTGCTATGTGCGCCCCTTTTATCTTAAGCTCATTATACCCCCAATATGCTATCAGGCTCTTAGCTTTGGAAAGATTGTTGTTTCTTGCTTTTTGTTGTAAGGAATATTTACTTGTCCCGGTTATAACACATACATAATCAGCCAGCTTGTCCAAGTTCCATCCTGCGCGCTGCATTTTCTCTTTTTTTTCCATCATTTCTTCTGCGTGTTTCAGTATCCCTTCAACAAACTCCCCATCCCCAAGTATCCGATCATCTCCCTGCCACCGTTCTCTTTGTTTTTTCAATTCCTGGATACTCTGCCAGCCGCCAGCGCTTCGCACTAACCCTCCCCCGGTTAAATCTTCCCGTTTTCCTTCTTTCCATCCCGCCTCAATAAATAGCCTGTATTTTTCAATAGCTGCTTTACGCGTTTGGGCAAATTGCAGCAATACTTCTCCAACTTCTTGAAATCGTTTTTTATTCCGGCCGATTATCACACCATGACCACAATATGGGTGTTTTTCAAGTTCTTCCGGCATTTTGATTAATCCTGCCCTGACCGGATTTAGATGAATATATCGTATCAATTCAATAAAATAGCGATCTTCTTGACACAGAATGGATTTAAAGCGGTTTTGAAACAAATAACCCCTTCGTTTGTATTTCTTATTGTAAGCTTTGGCATAGCCTGACAAGACTCGACTAAGAACATTACTTAAAGGAACTTCGGATGCCCGGATGAGCAAATGAATATGATTGGACATCAAGACCCACGCGTAACATTGGCTTTTGCTCTCTTCCAACGCCACACTCAGTCTTGCGATAAATTCTTTTCGGTCTTTGCTATCCAGGAAAATATTCATCCCGTTTAAACCACGGGTTATGACATGATAGATTGCACCGGGTATGTTCAACCGCTTTTGTCTAGCCATACTTCTTTAGACAGTGTTTTTCTCTTTTTCATTCACTTTATTTTAATATTCTAATATTCTAACTACGGCACCTATTACAAATCTCAGTGTAGAATAATGTAGTAAGGGATGCGACCCCAAGTTTTCAGGGTGACGGCGAGGCGAGGGCAAACGCCAGAGGGGCGAGTCCAGCCCCGGGAATTATACCCAAGTGATTTTCCATCGGTAATCTTCAGGATTCGTATCTTCAGGGTCTATGGTGATTGGCCGCCTAAGCAGAATACCCAAGCCGCTGAGGTTCCCATAAATTATTTCACGAAGGTATTGCGGCATTTCGGGAAACTTACGGATATGAAAAATAGCCGTTTTATTATTTATCGACTCCAATTCAAACTCTCCCTTATCGTAAAACGTTTCCCACATTTTTATGGCCCTGGCAAACACGATTTTGGGCGAGGCCACGCGAAGGAAAAAGCGGTGGTATTCTTTAGTGCCTTCGCTTACCTGCAGCTCCCCTAATTTGCGAACTGCCAAAGGGTCACCTGGAAACATTTCGGTTGCCAAGCTGTTTATAAAATTATTTTTTTCCCCACAGGGCACCTCATACCACTTGTACGGCAATATATTCCGGCCTGAAGGCCCCAGACCTAATCGCGCAACTATTTTTTCATAACTATCCTGGCTGTGTTTTTTTGCGATTTCGATCGAAATTATCAGCGCGCTTCCTTTGATTTTAAACATAGATGCACCTCGAGTGAACCACACTAATTGTCGGTTTAAAATTCTACTTGTTTTAGGGAAATCTAGAGGCCGGATGATAAATAGCGGGGAAATATTGGCGAATATTTGGGCGGGTTGGCAAGGGAGATAAATTGTAGGGGCGGTTCGCAAAGCGCTCCTACGGCGTGTGTGGAACAGGCCCGGAAATTTAAATTCAGCAAGACACAAATAAGGCCAAAATCAAAAGATATAATCCGATAGGTGAAAGGCAAAAGGCTGTGCTGCAGTCAGGCAGCCAGCCTTCAACGTTCCATACGAATGAATTCTTCGATTTTTGCCTTGATCAAGTCCCGTATTTCCCTGACTTTCTTCATCTTTTTTTCATGAGTTCCGGTCAATGCGGAAGGGTCGGGAAAACCCCAGTGAATTTTCTTGGATATGCCGGGAAATATTGGGCAGCGTTCACTGTTGGCCCCGCCGCATACTGTGATAACACATCTGAACAATTCGCCGCGCTTAGAGAAGGCAAAAACGCTTTTGGTCCGACTTCCGGATATATCAATCCCGGCTTCTTTCACGGCCTCCACTACAAGCGGATTCAAGCTTCCGGGATCCAGCCCCCGCGCTTTGCGCCTCGAACCTGCCGCCGGCCAGGTGATTTAAAAATGCCTCGGCCATTTGGCTGCGCGCGCTGCTGTGAACGCAAACAACACCCTTATCTTATTTCCGCTCATGCCGCTCTCCTTTTGGTCCTTTGGCGCAAAATAGCGGCCGTTTGATTTCCCGCGTGATCATATTGCTACAACTTCCCTAACTTCAGGAACTTCCCGCCGGATGGCCTGCTCAACACCCATCTTTAGCGTGATCTGCGACATGGCACATCCCCGGCAGGCGCCCTGAAGGCGCACTTTGACAATCCCGTTCTCCACGCTTTCCAGCTCAATATCCCCGCCGTCGGCCTGCAATGCCGGTCTGATCCTGGCAATGGCTTTTTCAACTTTGTCTTTCATGGCTTCCTCCTCAACCCGCAAACGGGATTCAATTGATCCCAGTGGGTTTGTAAAATTTTGGCAATGGCTCAATTTTCCCTTATCATGGTCAATATCATTTTGAATTTTTCCACAGCCTTCAGGGCATGCGGCAAATTGGCCGGCATGATGATCATTTCCCCTTCTTTGACGTGATATGTTTTTTTGTCAATGCTTATCGCCGACGCACCCTCGACAACCTGCACCAGCGCGTCATATGGCGCTGTATGCTCGCTTAATCCCTGCCCCTGGTCAAAAGCGAAAAAGG
>JAFGIQ010000039.1 GCA_016929575.1 candidate division FCPU426 bacterium | reverse complement strand
TGGTAAATCATTGTTGTTTCGGGTTTTAAAAGGGCATTTACTTCTCAGGAATCTTAACCTAAGGACGTCCCTATTTTCAGGGCAGAATGAAATTAAAAATGTGGAAATCATAAAGGAAGTTCTGAGATAGACACATCCTGCATTCTTTTTGCTTGAAAACCAGAACGATCCAACTTCAAAAATATATGCCATTGACAGCCTTGGGCAACTTTGTTACACTTTCTTCCCAAACAATAAAATGCTTGAAAAGCAAAGGGTTTTTAGGCGTCCTCTGTCTGCGGGGACTCAGGTTTGCCTGCTGATCCGGCTTGAAGCCGCAAGGCAGCGGACGTTGGACATGACAGGGAAAAACGGAGCAGCCGTGGGTTCACAAATTATTTTACAGGTCCTGATTTTTTTGCCCGGCCTGTTGCTGGGCATTGTTATTCATGAAGTGGCGCACGGCTGGATGGCCAACCGTTTGGGGGACCCGACCGCCAGAATGCTGGGACGCCTGAGCCTTAACCCCCTGCGCCACCTGGATTGGTGGGGAACGGTTATGCTGCCGATTTTTCTCATTGTCATGTCGCGCGGCAGCATGGTTTTTGGATACGCCAAGCCGGTGCCGGTGACCAGCAGCAACTTCCGCCGTCCCAAGCGTGATATGCTGCTGGTTTCCCTGGCCGGGCCGGCGGCGAATCTGTTGGCTGCCATTGCTATTCTGCTCGCGGGCTGGTTCTTGCGTTCAGCGGGTTTGATGGACAATCCGGGCGTAAGAAACGTCCTTTATGCTGCCTTGCACATTAACATCATTTTGGCGGCTTTTAATCTGATCCCCCTGCCGCCCTTGGACGGCGCGGAGATACTGACGGTCTTGTTGCCCGGGCCTTGGGCCTATCAATATCAAAGAATCGCCCCCTATTCGTTTTTGATACTCATGGTTTTGTTCATGACCGGCCTGCTGGGCATCATCATGGTGCCGATCACGCTGCTCATCCGCATCTTGTTGGCGCCTTTTGGCAATCCCTTTGTCTGATCAGCGCGGCGCTTGCCGGCCATGCGGCAGGAAAGGATGGATAATGTCTGGAGACAAGCGGGTAATACTCAGCGGCATGCGCCCCACCGGGCGGTTGCATCTTGGTCATTTGGAAGGCGCGCTTAAAAATTACCTGCAGATGCAGGCCGAGGGTGCGGACTGCTATTTTATGGTGGCGGATATCCACGCCTTGTCCACGGAGTATAAAAATCCGGCCGCCATCAGCGAAAACTCCCGGGAGTTGCTGTTGGACTGGCTGGCCGTGGGGTTGGATCCGGACCGGGCGACTTTGTTCGTACAGTCCGAGGTGGCGGAACATTCCGAGCTTTTTGTGATCCTGGGCATGTTGACGCCCCTGGCTTGGACCGAACGCTGTCCCACCTACAAAGAACAACAGCAGGAACTGGCGGACCGCGATTTGGCCACCTACGGATTCCTGGGATATCCGGTTTTGCAGGCGGCGGATATCCTGCTGTACCGGGCCACACAGGTGCCGGTGGGGCAGGACCAGCTGCCGCATGTGGAGATGACCAGGGAAATTGCCAGGCGTTTCAACCATTTGTACGGGGAGACCCTGCCGGAACCGCAATCCGTCCTTACCGCCAGCCCCAAGGTGCCGGGGCTGGACGGCCGCAAGATGAGCAAAAGCTACGGCAATGCCGTCTATCTTTCGGACGGCAAGGATGCGCTGGAAAAGAAAATCAAGCAGATGTATACGGATCCGCAAAAGGTCCACGCCCATACGCCCGGCAAGCCGGACCAGTGTGTGGTTTTGGCGCTGTATAAAATATACGCCTCCGGCCAGGCTGAAGCAGTGGAAAAGGAATGCCGCGGCGGGCAAAGAGGGTGTATGACCTGCAAGCGGGCCCTGCTTCCCATCGTGGATGCCATCCTGGCTCCCATCCGGGATCAGCGCGAAGCCTGGGCGGGCCAGCCCGGGCGTCTGGAGCAGATTATACAGGCGGGAAACAAACGGGCCCAAGCCAGGGCCCGCGAAACCATGCAGGCGGTGCATGCGGCCATGGGCTGGGAGGCTTTGGCTCCGGAAGGGCGCAGGCCATGAGCTACCGGTTGAATTTGGATGTTTTTGACGGGCCTTTTGACCTGTTGCTCTATTTGATTAAAAAAAACGAGATAGACATTTATGACATACCCATTGCCAAAATACTGGCCGAGTACCTGGAATATGTGGAAATGATCAAGGAATTGGACCTGGAGATGGCCGGAGATTTCATCCTGATGGCCTCGACGCTGATGCACATCAAATCCCGGATGCTGCTGCCCAGGGAGTCCCTGGCATTGGAGGAGGGGGAAGAGGCGGATCCGCGGGCTGATTTGGTCCGCCGCCTGATGGAATACAAGCGGTACCGGGAAGTGGCCGAAGGCCTGGACACGTACGAACAACAGCAACGGCAGATCTTCTGGCGCCGCGGCGTGCAGCCGGATGAGGCGGAATCGGAAAAACCTGCGCAGGAGGCGGAGCCGGTCCAATTCCAGGAGGTCAACCTTTTTGACCTTTTGAGCGCTTTTAAACGGGTGTTGGCCTTCGCCACGCCGGAGACTTTCAAAGAGATCAGGCGGGAAGCCATCAAGATCAGCCAGAAGATCAACGAAATTCTGGATGCCTTGGAGGAAAACCCGTCCCTGGAGTTTATAGAATACATGAAGACCCAAGACGGCCGGATAGCCATGGTGGCGGCCTTGCTCGCTTTGTTGGAGTTGGCCCGTTTAAAGGCGATTCGCATTGTGCAGGAAAAAATGTTTGCCAAGATACTCATACACCGCGTGGACGAATTCACGGCAGCTGCCCGCGAGGCAATATCCGGCAGGGGGGAGAGCTGATGGAAATAAAAGAATTGAAAAGTGTCATTGAATGCCTGCTTTTTGTCTCCGACAAGCCGATGTCGCTGGCGGCGTTTCAGGCGTTGCTGGAAAACGTCGACCGCCGGACGGTCATTGCCTGTCTGGATGAATTGAAGGCCGAATACGACATGGAGCGGAGGGCTTTTCATCTGGTGGAGATTGCCGAGGGGTACCAGCTGGCCACGCGCGTCCAGTATGCGCCCTGGATCAGGAAAATGTTTAAAAGCCGGGCCGGCAACAAGCTTTCGCGCGCAGCCCTGGAAACATTGGCCATTATCGCCTACCGCCAACCGGTGACCAAGGCTGAAATTGAGGATATCCGCGGGGTGAATGCGGACGGCGTGATCAATGCGCTGCTGGAAAGGAAATTGATCCGCATGGTGGGAAGGAAGGAAGTGGTGGGGCGCCCCATTCTCTACGGCACCACCAAGGAGTTTTTACATTATTTTGGACTCAAGGATTTGAATGAGATGCCCACCCTGAAGGATTTGCAGGAAATTCTCGAGGCCGATGAGGAGGGCCAAGCCTGGGAACTTAATCAGCAGGGGGAATTGATCGCCAGGGTCAAAGTGGCGGATGAGCCTGCGGAAACCCCGGCGGCCGGCGCAGCCGGAGGCCCGGACGAAGCTGCCCCCGGCCAGGAGGCAAAAGCGGTCACCGCTTCCCGTGGGGAAAGCGGGGGAGACCTTCCGGAAGATGTGCCGGAGAACGGCAACGGAAAGCAGAATCAGGAAATGACCCTTGCCAGTGAAGACGGGGATGAAAGCGGGGACAAGAAAACAGAGGATGAAGATGCGGATGACGGGGATGAGGACCGCGGAAGCGGGGACCAGGCGCAGGCTGATGCGTGGTTGGAGACAGACGATGATGAGGACGGCAATAACGGCGGGCACCTGCCGGCCGAAGGGTTTGTGGAAGGACAAGTTGGACCAGATGCCCAAACCGGTAATGAGACTTCCGACTCCCTGTCGGAAGGGGAGGCCGGTCCCGAGGAAAGCAAGGATGAAGAAAAATACTAGGCTGATGCGGCCGGCGGCTGAAAAACCGCAAGCGGCCACAACGCGTTTAAACCGTTTTTTGGCTGAAGCGGGCGTGTGTTCCCGCCGCGAAGCGGATGAGTATATTTTCAGGCGCCAGGTGACAGTGAACGGCGCCATCGCCGAATTGCCCGCTTTGCGGATCGACCCGGAGCGGGATGCGGTGAAAGTCGCCGGCAGGCGGGTGAAGGCGCAGCCTTTGACCTACATCCTGCTGAACAAACCCGAAGGCGTCATTTCCACGACGGATGATCCTGAAAAAAGGACGACGGTGATCGATTTGGTGCGAGACGTGCGGGTGCGCGTGTTTCCGGTGGGGCGGCTGGATTTCAACACCACGGGCGTGATGCTTTTAACCAACGACGGGGACTTGGCCCTGCGCTTGATGCATCCGCGGTACGGTTTTGACAAGACCTATCAGGCCCGCGTTTTTGGCGCGCCCTCGCCGGCGGTTTTGAAGAAATTGTGCCAGGGCGTGCGCATCCCGGCTTGGGGCGGGCGCTGGGAAAAAACACTTCCGGCCCGCGTGCGCCTGTTGAAACGTTTTGGCCGGAACGCGCTTTTGGAAATCAGTCTGCGCGAAGGCCGCCAGCATCAGGTGAAAAAGATGTGCGCGGCGATCGGACTCCCGGTGGAAAAATTGTGCAGGATCAAATTCGGGTTTTTAACCGCCTCGGGCCTGGCGCCCGGCCAGTGGCGTTATTTGCAAGCAGAGGAAATTCAGCGGCTCCGGCAGTATCAATTCCAGTCGCAGTCATTTTCGCCCTCGGCTGATTTAAGACGCGATCCGCGGGCGGGATCCCGCAGACGGCGTTGAGCCAAAAACAGGGACCGCGCAAGGAGGCAGGCAGTGGATTACGCAGCTTGGTACGCCTTGGCCAAGGGCGATTATTTCCTGTGGTTTTTGATCCTGGCGGTATTGGCTGCGGGGCTGGCCTGGCCGCATTACCGGCGCGCTTTGTGTGACTTGCTCTCCGCACCAGAAGAGCAGGCGGATGGAGAGGCGGAAGGGAAATAAAATGTTCCGACAGGTGGAGAACCTCTGGCAAAGATACCGGCACATGCATGTTTTGGGACGGGTTGCCGTAAAGATGGGAATAGCACTGCTCTTTTTTATCAGCGCCCCTTCCGGAGGGCGCCTGCTCGGGCCGGTGGCGATGCTGCTTTTTTGGATCATCCTCAGCACGGAAACCAGGACGATCACTTTTTCTTCAATGATTTTGGCCACGGTGGCGGGCTTGATGGTCTTTATTCCGGCAGCCACCATCATGGAGCTGCCACTGATCCTGATTTTTGGAAAAGAGACCATGGCCGCGGCGCTGGCCTGTCAATCCGTGGAGATGCTGCTCATCATTGCGGTCCTCGTCTTGCTGAATCTTTCTCCCCGGAGCCGCCTGCGATACACGGCGGGCATTCTTGATTTTGTCCTGGTAGGATTGTGCCTCGGTGTGGGGCTGGAATGCGGTTTGGGTTTTTTGTATCCTCCGGCAGCAGGACACGGAGGACGGGCTTTGGGGGTGCTGCCGCAACTGCCCGGATTGCTGGGTCATCAGCGTTTGCCGGTTGCCTGCGCAAGTCCGGCCGCCTGGGGCATGGTGTATGGTTTGTTGGCGGGCATCAGCCGGTATCTCATAGGCCCTGATTTCAACGGGTCCTGGCTGCGCAGAGGGATGGTGATTGGCTTGGCGGTTGTGCTGTGGCTGTGGCTGCTGGGTGAAAGGGCCGGATATATCATGGGTACTACAACGGGCTTCTGGAACGTTCTGCACTGGATTGATTTGAAGGGCAGGCTTTTGTCCTACTCCGCCGGCCTGCTGAC
>JAFGIQ010000038.1 GCA_016929575.1 candidate division FCPU426 bacterium | reverse complement strand
ATAACTGGCTGACCTGTTTTTTTCCAGCCCATTCTCATCATCAACATGCGCGCAGCCCTGCGGCTGGCCGCCGGGCCAGTAATTTCATCCATGTCGGGCAGGTGTCCCAGGAAATGAAATATGCCTTGTCGTCCGCATGCCTTCTCGCCGCTGCTTGTTCCTTGCTGTCGCCGGCCCGGGTCCAGGCTACGGATTTGACCACGGTATTGAACCCCGGTTTTTTAAAGATTGACGCCGAAGTCGATTACCATTTTTTGGAGATTTTCCGTTTCACCGGGGAGAGCAAAAGCCGGTTTTCGGAAAAACAGGTCGTGTACCCGATTAGACTGCATTACGGCCTGGCGCAAGGTGTGGAAGTAGCCTTCACCCTTCCCGTCTCCTCGCGCATTCTCTCCACTTCCTCCGACCAAGAAGACCTCATCGACCGCGCCTGGGATGGAATCGGAGACTTGGAGGGGGGCACAAAATTCAAGTTCATGTCCGACAGCACAGACACGCCTGCGGTCTTTGTCGAAAGCCTGCTGAAAATTCCCACCGGACATTCCCGCTTCCGCGATTATTTGCGCACGCTGTATGATGAAAACGCCTTCATTTCCGGCACCGATACCGCCACTTTCGATTTGATCCTCAAAGGCATTTTCAGCATGTTTTTGGATCCCGTGGAACTCTACCTGCAATTGCGCATTGACGTGCGTGGCGCCGATGATTTTCGCTACCAAGGCGTGCACGAGCATATTGACTACGGCAACATTGTCTCGCTCTCCGGAGGCGCGGAAATGGACCTGCTGGACAACCTGACCCTGGCTGCTGAAGCACTGGAAATTTCTTCCGCCGCCTCGGTCTGGACCAGGAACGGCACCAATGCCCTGGCCTTGGCCGGGGACTCCTCGCTGTTGATGGGCGTCACCAGAACCCAAGCCGGCGTATCCCTGGGCAATACCACCGAGCTGTATGTCGGCCCTTCCGTGATCTGGGGTTTCCTGCCCGCCTCCCACCTCAAATGCTCTTTTCTGGCCGGCCTGACTCCCGATGCGGACAAGTTCCGGGCCATGGCCAGCATTACCACCGCTTTTCCGGTCGGCATCCTGCTCGATTTCAAACGGGGCTTTCCGCTGTTCTCCTCTCCCGTTAAGGCGCCGGTGAGTCCGGTCATGGCTGATCTTCCCCAAACCGTCTCGCTGCCGGAACCGGCCGAGGCCGGAAACCGTCGGCGCTTCATTAAGCGCCAAACGGATAAAGCCGAACGCGCCCGCAGCCAGGAAAATTTCCACCTGGCGCTGATGGAGTTGAATCAGATTCAAATCCTCTATCCGGATTACGAACCCGCCAAACAGCAGTATGCCCAGATAACCCTCGAACGAACCGTTCTTACCCAAAAAAGCCTGGACCGGGCCGCCGCGGCTTTAGGTCAAAACGACCTTCTTGCCGCAGTCAAAGCCTGGCGTGAAACCCTGCAGCTTGACCCGCACCACCATACCGCCTTGGGCATGCTCCGGGACTTTGACCACGACATCCGGGAAGAAGCCAAACAACTGTATCTTAAAGGCATGGAGCTTTACGTGCGGGCCGAATATGCACAGGCCATCAACGCCTGGAAAACCGCGCTGGTATTTGACCCAACCAATGCCAAGTATAAGGACTCCATTGCCCAGACCCAAAAGAAAATCAAAGCCTTGAAAGAAATCAACCCATGACCGCCAGACGACACCTTGCGGCGCCCCTGTTTTTTTTTGTTGCTTATATCATCCTGTCTAATCCCTCCTTTTCCCAGGCGGATGAAACCAAAACCCGGGATTCTGTTTGGTCCAATAGTTGGCGGGAATTCCAGGAAATCCTGACATCGCCTTTCACGGGCACTTGGGAAGGATATTCTCTGGCCACGGTTTTCGCCGGCGCTTTGGCTGTGGGGTTGCACAATGACATCACTTGGTATCATCAGATCCAGGCACAGCGCAATGAGTGGCAAAACAAAGCCATGGTTCCGGTCACACTGTTGGGCGACGGCTTATTCCATGTGGCCGGATACGCGGCCTTATACAAATACGGCAGCGTGTATGATCAAAAAACCGCAGCCATGGCGGTGGAAGGACAAATGCTGGTTGCCGTCATCTCCCAAATGGTAAAGGCCGGATTTACTGCCACCAGACCCGGTGAAAACGACCAAAACCGCCAATGGTTTACCCTGAGTCTTTCCAACCGTTCCTTTGCCTCCGGCCATACGATGACTGCTTTTTGTGCAGCGGCCATTCTTGGCGACGCGTACCAGATAGAATGGATTGCCTATCCCGCGGCGCTGCTCGTGGGGTATTCACGCATCTACAACCAGCAACACTGGCCGTTGGATGTCATTGCCGGTGCCGGCATCGGCCTTTTAATCGGGCATGCGGTGTTGGCCTTTCACCAGGGGAAAGAAGGCAACCCCGGCATGCGTTTCTCAGTGCTGCCGGGGGAAGAAGGAGGGCGGATCATTATATCATGGCACTTCTGAGCCGGCTGCTGCTTTTGCTGATCTTTTATTTCTTGGGTTCACCCCCTGTTTGCGCCCAAGAACGTCCTCTGCTGGATTATACTTTTTCCGGTTTTGTCCAAGGACGCGCGACCGCACTGCCCGCTGCTAAAGAACCGGCTCCCGGAATTCTTCGTTCAGGCTCCGGATCCAATCAAGCTGCAGGAACCAAGAAAAACCAGGTTGCCATCCACCAGCTGGACTTCTCCCTTGCCACCACCCTGCCCGGGGGGCCTTTCCAATTAAAATCCAGCGCAACTGTGACTGCCGGCAAAGTGATGATCAAAGACGCATACCTGGCCTATATCCCCTTCCCCGGCATGACCTGGCGTGCAGGCCAATTCCGCATTCCTTTCGGCCATGAATTGCAGATTTCCTCCCGTGATTTGGACACACCGGAAAGATCATTATTATATGGCTTCGGCAACTTCGGCTGGGTGGAGGATATGGGATTTGCATTGCTTCAGGAACGCTCATACGGCCTGTGTCTTGATATGGAATGGGAGCCGGTTTTCGCCAGCATGGCTCCATTTCTTTCCCTGGCCTGCGTGGCCGGGAACAGTAAAAACACACAACCCGATCTTCCAGCGCAAGCCGTGGCCAGAATCGGCGTTGGCAGCTCGCTGCATTTGGAGGAACTCATGCATGACCTGGCGTTGGGTGTTTCCTGTGCTTATGGCCGGCAGAAATACTCCCCCCGCCAATGGGAATACATGCCCATTGGTTCAACCGGCAACCTGGCCAGCAACCCTGGAGCCCGTATGGTCACGGAAGCATGGGAGCAGTATGAAACCGCTGCCGTATTCGGAGCAGATGCCATGCTTCGCCTGAATGAGGTAACCGTTAAAACCGAATGGGCCAGTCGCAGCCTGTCCCGCGGGCGGGCGTCCGGCTATTATATCACCGGTATTTTTGACCTCAGCGCATATGTTTTGGAGGGCATGGCAGCCGTGCTCCGTTGGGAAGAAGCGTCGGGTACTTATTCCGACGGCGCACACCGCCCAGGTCAGTTCTATCAGGCTGCCACCGCAGGATTGAAGTGGAATCTGTCCGGTTTTTGGACCTTGCGGCTGGATTACATCGCTCTTTATCTGGACCGGATTCCCCATGCCTTCAACGGATCCGATATTGTATCGGCCCAGGTGCAATTCACTTTTTAACGGTTGTGCGGGCCGGGGATGCCTGCGGCCAATCCCTGCTGCCGAATCTGTCTCCTGCCTGCGGGACAAATCCTTTTATCCCCCGCCCTTGCCATGCATTCATTTACTCAAAGGAAAATTGAGTTTCAACACCTCGCTTAACGGGGTCTCATTGCCATCCAGGTCCACGGCCGTAACCGCATAACGCCAAGTGCCGGAAGACACGGTTCTAAACAGCAACATGTTTTTGTCCACTGGCTTGTCTGTTATTTTTTTCGGCGCGTCTTTTGTGCCTTTTGCCCGATACACGTAATATTTTCGTTTAACCTGGCAGTCGTCCACCCAGTAGACCAACGCCCCTTTGCCAACCTTGTAGTACTCCGGCTTTGGCACCGGCTGTTTTGAATCCTTTTTTTGGCCGTCAAGGATCCCCTGCAACCGTTTGCCCTCTTCCCTGACCTGGGCCAGATCCGCCTGCGCCTGCCTGCCCGCCTCCATCTGTTTTTCGAGTTCCTGGACTCTCACCCGCATTTTTTTCGACTGTGCAATTCCGAACCAGTAATAACTGGCGCCCCCGCCCAGCACCAGTCCCGCGACCACGGCCAGAATCAATGCCAGCCTGCCGCCTTTGCCGGAGGGTGTCTCGCGGGTTATCTCGGCAGTGGACACGGGTGCTTTATCTGCTCCAAGAAGTTCATCCGTATAGGGCTCCGTGTATCGTTCTTCTGGCATATCGGGCTTCATAGGCATTCCCCCTTCTGGTACTGGTTCGGTTTTCAGTTCGGT
>JAFGIQ010000037.1 GCA_016929575.1 candidate division FCPU426 bacterium | reverse complement strand
CAGGGCGGCGAGGTTGTCCGGAGTCGGATTTTCCGCGCAAAGTTTCTGTTCCAAGCCCGCCAGATCCCGCATGATCTTGCCGGTTTCAGGCGCACCCGGCTTGGCCGCTGCCAGCTGGCCGGCATATTGCTGCACTGGCGCCAGCAGCTGGCCAAGATCAGCGGTGCTGAGATCCTCCATATTCGAGGCCAGGAAAAGGTTGCGCTGCTGTTCCCTGGGCAGGGCTTTCCAATCCAAGGGCATGGAGCCCCTGATCACCTGGTTGCCATGGGTTTCAGTATGGCCTTTGGCCACCAGCTCTGGCGTGCCGCTGCTGCAATCATATACATTGCCTGAGCGGCGGTGAATACCCATGGTGCTGCCGGCGGGAATATAAATGGCCTTCTTGCCGGTCAGAAAACTTCCCTGGATGATATAGCGGCCTTCCTGGCGGATGACATGTCCTTCTGCATCCGTGCGCAATTCATAAACAGTGTTGGGCTGGCCTGGAATCACTGCCTCGACCAGGGTCGGGTCCTCCTTGCTGACCTCGGTGATGCGGAAATCAGGCGCTGCGGCGGCAGTTCCTTCCACTGCCACGCCGGGCGCGGGTTTGATGATTTGCCCGGGTCTGAGCTTGGGGGCGGCGGCTGCCGGACCTCTGGCAGCTTGTTCAGCCAGCGTTTTCTGTTCTTCAGGACTTGCTGTTTCCGGTCTGCCTTGCGGCGCGGATGTTGCCGCGCCCTCCGCTTTGCCAGCTTCAATCCCGTCTCCAGCGGCAGGTGCCGGTCTTTCCACCGCCCCTTCGGGGCGGGTGCCGGATGCATCCAACCCTCCCTGGGCAGAAGCCTGGCCCGGCCCTGCAGCTGCTGCTGCCAGGGGTTTTCCCTCAGCACTTCCGTCCGTCAGGGGTTTGCCGGCCTGGCCGGACTCATCAGGCCCGGCCGCACCCCTGCCCTGATCCAGGAGCGCCTGCACTGTGGGCGCCTGGCCATTGACTTTGATCTCACCGGATTTTTTATCATCCTGGAAAATGCTGGCTTTAACTGTTCCTTCGCCTGCAGCCCCTGCAGGTCCTTCCTGTTGAAAAGTCACGGTGGTTTTCGTGCCCTCAATATTGGCCTGCATGCTGAGCAGCTTGCCGTTTAATGCCAGGGCGGTCACCACCCCGTTTTCGCCCTCATAGCGCATGACCGTCAAATCCACTGATTTGGAGCCTTTGCCGGGTAAAACACCCAGGGCCTGCAGTTTGTCCACCTGGCCGCGCACATCCTGGGGCATGTTGGCATCCCTGGTGCTGCACTTTTCCGTCTTTACCTGCTGCTCCTGGCTGCCGGGCTTGGACCGGCCTGTTTCCGTGCTTTTGGGGGTTTTTGGTTTAAAAGCCTTGGGCAGAGCCTTGCCTTGGTCTCCTTGGACCAGGGCATTGACAAGCGCCTTGACATTTTCGTTGACCCTTTCTTGATTGGCGTCCGCTCCTGCCCCGTCCGTATCAGCGATTCTATCGCCCTCTTTTGTCACTTCATCATCCCGGCGTTCTATGGCATCCTTGCTTTCATCCCTTGCCGACCCTATGTCTGCAACCCTTTCTGGCGGTTTGGGCCGGTCCGAGGATTTCATCTCCTTATTGTCAGGAATCTGGCCGTAATCCGGGGCCTGGCGTGGTTTGGAACCTTCGTCCGGCTTGGGTGAACCAGCCAGCGTGGTTTCCCTGTTGGTGGTTGCGGCCGGTGTATCTGCCGGTATTTGAGAGACAGCCGGACTTGCAGGCTTTACTGTTTCTTGGTGCCGGGTATCATTGCGTACTGACCCGCTCTGGCTGGTTCCTGAACCAGAGGCATCCGCCTCAATGGGCGCATCCAGCACGGTTTGATGCGAATCGGTTGTTTGCGGATCAGTCCGCTCAGGCATGCGCGTGTTTGCCGGATTTGCCACGGACGCTGGAACGCCATCCCCTGATTTTTGCTCCGATTTTTTGCTGAAAGCTTCTTTGAATCCCTCGATAATTTTTATGGAACCCCAATGCCCGGCCTGCCCGTTTGTTCCGGGCTGATAGGAAGGCGCAAACTGGTTGACAAACTGCCCGATGGGGGAGATGAAACTTCCCTGAATCTGGTACTGGCTGTACCCTTCTTTTTTCAAACCCTGCGTGCCCCAGATGCCCATGCCGCTTTGCGCGCCGGCCGCGCCTGTGGGCACAACCACATTGGCCAAAAATGACTTGGCGTTCCGGCCTCCCTCAGGCTCAGCCGCCACGTAATACGCCATGCTGCAGGCAGCTGAGGCAATGACCGTGCTCAAAAAGCTTTGCATGGCTTGCCCGGCGCCGAGCGTGTTGGCCACGCAGGCCACAACGCCCTCGGTGACTGTCTTGACCAGTTCCCTGCCCAGCTGGGATTTTAAAAAGTCGCCAAAACTGTAATCCTTCTTGGTATCCGCGGTCATGCCCAGGGAATCCTTGAATCCGTCCAATAAATTGCCGTCACCGGACATGACATTGGCAATGCCGCTGGCTGCAACATCCACCAAAGTGGACATGAATAAAAACATCAGGGTGCCGGAGTCGGCAAATAAATCGCTGACAACCATCATAAGCGCTTCTTTCACGATGGCTTTAAAAAGGGCTTGTTGAATTTCTCTCTTGATAATCGTTGTTTTAAGTTCCGATAGTCCTTGCTTGCCTAGTTCTTCAACTGCTTTTACGGATAAACTCCCTATTTCTTTCGCAGCATCCTTCAGTCCCTGCGACCACCCGCCGGCGACTGCGGAGGCGACAGAAAGGGCAAAGGAGAGCCACTTGGGCAGTTTGATAAATGTTTTTATGGCCTGAATAGCGATCTGGATGGCAAGCAGCACCCACGAACCTGCTCCAAAGGTCAGAATGGATATAACCACGCCAATGCCAAACATGACCAATTTTCCCCAGGTCGAGGTCATAAACTTGGCGCAGCCGCTCATGGGAGGGCTGGAGTCAGGATGGTCAAACTGGGTGGCATACTGGTGGACTATACTGTCCCAGTTGGTATTGTCGACATTCTGGGCAAAAGCAGGCAGAAAGCGGGTGGCTGCATTTTGAAGCCAGTCATCCACCGGCTGGGTAGGATGAATGGTGTTATCCCCATTGCGCCCACCCGGAGTGGCGCCCCTGGGGCCCGCGTAGTCGCCTCCATCATCGCCGTCAGGATTGCGCGGTCGGCTCCCGGGCACGCTGCCCATGGGGGTGATGCCCGGGTCGGACCGGTAACCAGGACCCCTCGGAGGTGTGGGCGCTCCAGCGCCTGCGCCGGCAACAGGATGATCACTGTTCCGCAGCGCAGCCGGATTAGGCCTGCTGCCTCCAGGCGGGACATGCAGGTCCCGGCCGTCAAAAGTCGGCGCATCCGGAGGCTGTAATGAATGGGTGTTTTGCACCGGCGGATCAGGTTCAGGCTCGCTGCCCGGCGGCGGCGTCCCGGTGTCATCCGCATCATCCGGCGGTTCGGGCGCAGTGCCGCTGGTCTTGCTTCTGGCCAGTGCAGGAGAAACCCGGGTATCATCCGGATCATCCCCGCCGGTGCCCGGGTCCCTGCCCATCAGGGCGCCTACCCTGATCCCGTCCCCGCGCAGGTCCGTGCGGCCGGTGAGGTAAAAATCGATGTCCCGTTCAAAGGTCCTGGTGTCGCCCGTATCCGGCCGGTCGGCCTCCGGCGTATCCGCTGTCTGCGTGGAATCATCCGTCACTTCCTCATCGTCCACGACTTCATCCGGCGGCGCAGTGCTGTCTTCGCCGGATTCGTCCTCCGGCTCGCCCACATCATCGGGTTCGGTGTCGTCGCCTTTGCGCACCGCGCGCGCAGTGGGGTCGGCAGGGTCCCGCGTATCATCGCCCTTGCCGGTGACTTTTATGGGCGGCCGGGCAGCTTGCGTATCATCCCCGGCACCGGGTTCGGTTCCCGGCAATCCTCCGCGGCGCGCAGCAGCGCCCGGATCGGTCCTGCCTGATCCTGCAGTTCCGCCCGGTCCGCGGGAAAGGTAGGCATCCGCCAGATCCATGTCCAGCCGGTCCAGGCTTAAGGGGATGCTGTCAGATCCGTCCCCGCCTGGGTCGGTGGCGCCAGGATCCGGCCCGCCGGGCGGCGTGGAGCCGGGGTCAGGCGCGGTTCCCTGACCGCCCAGAAGGTTTTGCACCAAAAGGTCAACATTGCCGCCGTTGGCCACGCGCTCGGAGATGGTGCGCAGGGAGGCGGAATCCAGCAGGTCGCCGTATTCGGATTTCAGGACATTCAGCGAGGTGTCGCGGAGGGTGGTGCGCGTGTCAACCGGCCCGGCGCCCGGCGTGTCCACATCCACAAAAGCCGCGGGCCCGCTTCTGGCTTCGGGATTGGTGGCGCTGATGGAGGAATCGCGCCGCATGTCCTGCCTGTCTTCGGGCCGGGGCGGCTGGTAGTCAAAGGCGTGGGCGAAAATGACGTCCAGGCCGGTGAGGGTGAAAAGGAAGGAAACCGTGAGCACATACGCCACGATGCGGCGCCATATTCCCCGGCGCCAGGTTGCCAGCATGCCCACAGCCCTCAAATCCCGTCCCTGCTCGATGTTATCCATGATGTACCTCCGAAGGAAAACCGGCCGTGTTGCCAGCCTCTCCGGGCAGCATTGCCTCCCGGATGAACAACCGGGTTTTTAAGTCAGGCGGACGGCCGCTTGCGTGCCGCCGGTCTTTTTAATCCGCGAATAGCCGCTCCCCCGGGTGGGTGGTCCGAGGACAGCGGCTATTCGGTGTCAGGTCGGGGTTCCAGGATGATTATTCAAACCCGATCAGCTCCTGGATGTCAATGCGCATGCTGTCTATGCGATGGTCTTCAAACAGCGCCTTTTCCATCTCAAACTGCAGCATCTTTTCGCCGTCGGCTTCCTTCTGCGCCATCTTGGCGAAGAAGTCGGGATCACCGTCCCGCTTGGCTGAGACCAGGCGGCCGGCGGAATCATACTGGTAGACCGTCTTTTGGCCTTCCATGTCTATCTCGGTGACAGTCACGGCCTTGACTTTGCCTTCCTTGTCCAGGTCGTACTTGTAGGTGGACTTGTTGTTCTTCGCGTCCTCCTTGCTCACCAGGCGGCCGTTTTGATACACCTGTTTTTCCAGCAGCGTGCCGGAATTGTTGTACACCTTGGCGATATAGGTGTCGTTGGTGGATTGGGTGTAATCAAACAATGTCACCTGGCTGCCGTTGTCCACGGATAAGAGCAGGCCCTGCTGGTCGTACTCTTTCAGCGTGGTCCCGTTTTCCGTGCGTTCGCGCACCTTGATTTTTTCCAGCTTGCCCTGGGCATTGGTGATGTACTCCAGGGTGCGGATGGTGTCTCCCTGGTTTTCGGACAAGAGGCGTCCGGCCGGATCATAATGCCAGATCCTGATCGCGCCTCCCGCCGTGGTCATGGTCTTGGTCAGGCCCTGGGCTTCATACTTGAGCGCATGCCTGGCGCCTTGCTGATCCACATACTCCACCACATTGCCGGCCTCGTCGCGGACCACATCCCTGGCGTCCTGGATCTCCTGTGCGATCTTCAGGGCCAGCAGGACCTCGCTGCCCAGCTGCTCCTCGCTCACCTGGGCCAGGAGCCCGGGTTCCGAGCCGAGCACCACGATCAGTTTGGCCAGCAGCTCGACCTGCCTGGCATCATCCCCGGCAACCGCGCGGTAGGCGGCAATAAGGGCCTTGACGAATTCCACTGTATCCGGCGCCGGAACCTCCGCCGGAATGGCCTCGGTTCCCAGGGCCTCTTTCACCTCAGCCACAAAACGCCGGGCATCGGCCCGGGTGCGTATTTTGCTGAATTGCTTTTGCAATTTCGTTTTCTGCCGGGTTGTCGCAGCCTCGACTTTTCCATCCTTGGCGCCGCCTTCACCCAGGGTCCCGGGCTCCACCGCCGCACCCTGGACACCAGGGCCGCCGCCTTCGCCGCCGACCCTGTAGCCGCCGCCAAGTCCCTCGCCGCGGCCTCCGCCGCCGCCTCCGCCGCCGCCGCCGCCATCGCCACCCGGCGTCCTTCTTGCGCCGATGGGCCCGGCCACGATCTCGGTGTAATTCCGTTCAATGCGTCCCCGGTAGACCTCCTCGGACTCAGTGCCGTCCCCCTCCCATATCCACTTGTCGCCCTCGGGTTCGTCTTTTTTATAGTAATTGGCGTGTTTAAAAGTAATGTTCTTGAAAACCGCAGAGGCTGTGCCGTCTGCTTTCAGGGTGAGCTCAACATCGCCAAACATATCCAGGGAATCCTCGGTCAAGTTTTCGGCCATGATCTCGCCCAGGGTCCTTTTTTCGCCGCCGGTCTCCCTTTCCGTGTACTCTCTGCGCAGATAGTCGCGGATGGCATTGAGCACGGTCGGGATGTCCAGGGTCACGGTATTGTCCGCGCCCTGCTGCGCGATATTGGCTTTGTGGGCCTTCAGTGTGCCCTGGACATAATAGAAGCCGCCGGGGCCGTACTCGACCTCTCCGCTCCAGCGCGTGCCATTTTTGTCCGTGAAAGTCTCCGTGGCCCGGGTTACGTATTCCTTGGTCTTGGCCAGCGGGGTGTAGGTGTGCAGCACGCCCAAATTGTCCTTCCAGGTTTTCAGATTCCAGTACTGGTCGAATTCCGCATGTCCGCCTTTGGCCGGCGTGCCGAAGATCTTTTCCAGTTTGGCGTTGCTGTAGGTGTATTCAAAGGTGCCATAACCGCCGGTAGTGCTCACGTACTGGTGCGTGCTCGGATCGCAGGTGGTGACGCCTTTGCCGTCCGTCATGCTGGCGATGTCGTTTGCGCCGGTGAAGGAGTAGGTGACATTGTCGCCGTCCTCGCGCCGGCCGGTGCCCCTGGTGATGAAATTACCGTCATTGCTGAAGGTAATGGTCTCGTTCCAGGTGTTGGTGTTGTTCAATTCCTGCCTGCGCAAAATGCCGTTGATGGTGTATTCCTCGGTTCCCGAGCCATTGTGGATGCCCAGGTAATTGGCGTACGAAATGTCGGCGCGCATGTGGAAGGGAGTTGCCGGCCGGTCCGTGTAGGTCCAGCTCATGGTCCGGCTTTGCGCCACCCGGTTGCGGCTGGCAATGTCGGACTGTTCGTACGATCCGCCCATGGTCCAGGTCTCCGAACCCTGGTTGTCCGTCACTGTTGCCGCTATCGGGCCGTCTTCGGACAAGGTGTAGGTGATGTCCTGCCTGGTGATGTACAGCGCCTTGTGGTGAAGGACAGTCACGGAAATGGGCCAGAAATAGGGTATGTTGTTGCGCACGCCGGTTTTAAAGGAATGGATGATCTCGGTCCGGATATTGCCATACCGGACAATGGCGCCCGTGGGATTGCGGTTTCCATCCCGGCCCGTGAACTCGGTGACTTGATAGACCTCGCCGTCCGGAAATTCCCAATCCCACAATTCGCGCTGGCTTTCCACGCCATGAACGTCATAATGGATGATCTTATTCTCGGAATTGGAAATATTGGTCCTGACTTCCTTTTTCTTAATGCCGGTCCACTCATTATATTCATAGGTGCTCCAGTATTTTTCCAAATTGCTGCCCAGGAGCCCGCCCAGGGTGGACCAGGAGCTTTTGCCTTTTTTCTGCGTCCTGGCCTCCATCATCCGGCTGTTATCATACCCTTCGCTTATTTCCTTGTAATCATCGTCGCCCGTGCGCTCGGTGTATAAAGTCATGCCTGTATCATAATAATACCTGGACTTGGTAGTAGTGTCGCTTTTTTGTTCCGCGTTATGCATTTTGCTTTCCAATGAAAAACCGTAATTTGGATCATACTGGTCCGTGGAATAATCACCGTTGCAATAGTCCGTGCGCGAGGAGATGTTCATGCCGGTGGCCGGGTTCACCACATAGGTGGCCCAGGATTCCTGGGAGCCGTTGGCGCCGTAGAGGTTGCCGGAGTGCGAAGATGTCGTGAACCCGTTTGAATCCATTTTATTTTCCGTGGCGCCGATGGCAGTCAGGGTCAGGGTGTTTCTGATGTTGCCGTTCCACCACAGGCCGCCGGCCAGCACGGTCTCATTGTAACGCCCTTCGGCCGGGCCGAACTTGTTCAACCTTTCGGAGTATAATGTCGCCGGCAATCCGTCCTGGTCGTAGAAATTGTTGCACACCATCATATCATTGTAGGATTTGGTGATGCGCTTGATGCCTGTGCCCGGATCAACCAGGATCGAATCCGTGGTGGTGTGCCGGGCGTTGCCGACACCCAGCTCGCTGTGGGACACGGTCTTGGTTTCCACCCCGCGGCTGTCAAAAAAGGATTCGTTGGAGCCCAGGCCATGCGTGGTGTTGGTGTACTTTTTATTGCCTGAGAAAGAGTCATTCTCAATGGTGGTGGTGGAGACCTGTGAATCGGTCGGGCCATAGGTGCTGACCGTGACACTGCTTTCAGCCGCGCCTTCATAGGTAAACTGGGTGGTGGTGGTGGAGAGCAGGCCCCCCCATTTGGAAATGGATTCAGCAATGGTTTGCTCGGTCAGGCCGGTGGTGTGGCTGGTGGTGATGATGGAGTTG
>JAFGIQ010000036.1 GCA_016929575.1 candidate division FCPU426 bacterium | reverse complement strand
GCCAGGGCGGCAGGAGGAGCTATCCTTGTTTAAAAGCCGAAATATAATTGGTCTGGATATCGGCAGTCATACCATCAAGATTGTCCAATTGCAAAAAAAAGGCGGCCGCCACCGGCTGCAGAGCCTGGCGTTGGTTGAGATCCCCACCGAGATTCAAGAAGAAGTGGATGTGACGCTGCGCAACGAAATGCTGGCCGACTTAATCAAGCGCACGCTCAAGGAAAACAACATCCGCTGCAAGCATGTCGCTTCCTCCATCGCCGGGGATTCTGTCATTGTCCGCTATGTCAAATTGCCCACCATGTCGGAAGATGAATTGAAAAATGTTATTTCCATGGAGGCCGAACAATACATCCCCCTGGCGATGGACCAGGTGGTTTTGGATTTCGCCATTCTCGGCGAGGTGGCAGAGGAAGGGGCGCAAAAAATAGAAGTGCTGCTGGTGGCGGTGAAGGAGGAGATCATCGATCTGCACGTGCAGCTGCTGCAGTTGGCGGGCCTCAATCCGGTGGCCATCGACGTGGATACTTTCGCCCTGCAGAATGCTTTTGAATTGAACTACGGGCTGAATACGGGAGAAACCATCAGTTTGATCAATATCGGCGCCAAACTCACGACCATCAATATTCTGGAGGACGGCGTGACGCATCTGACCAGGGATGTGGCGGTGGCGGGCAACAATTTTACCCGCGAAATCCAGCGCGAGTTTGATGTGACCTTCGGTGAAGCCGAGGAGTTAAAACGCTCCGAGGGCAAGGTGCTGGTTGAAACCGAGGACATCATGCAGATGAGCATTCCCAAGGGCGAAGACAAGTCCACGCGCATTGGCGAGGCCATCGCTCCGGTATTAAACAAGCTGGTGGCGGAGATCCAGCGGTCTTTTGATTATTATGAGAGCACCATTCGCAAAAAATCCATTTCCAGGATCATCCTTTCCGGGGGGACGGCCAGGCTGAAAAACCTGGACAAATACTTGACGGACAAGTTTGATGTCGGCGTTGAATTCAATGATCCTTTCCGGGAGATCGCGATCCCCGAGAAGCATTTTGACCATGAATTTGTAGAAGCGGAAGCGCAGAAATTCAATATTGGGGTCGGACTGGCCCTGCGACAAACGGAGTAATCCTTGGTTCGCATCAATCTGCTGCCACCGAAAGTACGCAAGACCAAAGTCGCCCTGCGGCTGTATACGTATTTTATCATTGCCGGCTCCATGGTGATCATTGTCTTGATTCTGTTGCTGCTCAATTTGCTGGCGCAAACCAAGCGCCTGGATACCCGCATCCAGGCCCTGCAAAAGGAGGAACTGGCGCTGGCGGATAAAACCGGACCTTTGCTGGAACTGATTGCACAGGAGAAGAAAATCAACAGTCTGAAAAAGATAGTCCGGGATTTAACCCGTGAACAATCGGTCTGGATAAAAATCCTGGACGAGATAGCGGGACGGATGCAAAATGATATGTGGCTGACAAACATCGGCTCGGCGCGGCAAGCCGACGGCCGGCTGCTGCTTTTAACCCTGGAAGGGGAGGCCTATAATAAAATCTCTGTGGCGGATTTTTTGACCGCCCTGGAAAATTCGAGCCTCTTTCAAAACGTGAGTTTGGAGGCGCTGACGGAGATACAGGTCAACCGCATATCCCAGGTCCAGTTTAAACTGAAAATGGAATATGCCGAAGTCCTGCTTGCGGACAAGGAGAAGGCGGAATGAACCGGACGTTGTTCAATTACATCCTGGCCGGAGTCATGATTGCTGTTTTGCTGGCGGGGTATGTCATTTTTGCTTTTCTGCCGCTATATAAAAAATTTGTGGAACGCAAACAGGCCTACGCGGCGCAATATAAAAAACTGGAGGCGGCACAGGCCCTGGTGGGCCGCTATGATGAAGTCATGGAGCGGATGGGAAAATTGCAGATCGAAATGAAGGAATTGGAAGCGCGCGTACCCGATCAGGCGCGGATTCCGGAATTGCTCAAAGACGTTACCCGCGTGGCGGCGCGCTGCAACCTGCGCGACTTCCAATTCGCGCCCCGGCCGGTGGTGGCCAAACCGGAATATTCCGTCCAGCCAGTGGAGATTACAATAACCTGCAGCTACCACGCCCTGGGGCTGTTCGTCAGTGAATTGGCGGTTTTGCCGCGGTTGATCGCGGCGCGGGAATTTCAAATCATGGGCCGGGATAAAACCGGAACCACGGATTCGATCTCGGCCAAAATGATCCTGGTGACCTATGTGCGACCGGCTCATTAAAGGCGTCATAACGGGGTTCCTGCTGTGGACCGGCGCCGGCCTGGGCGGAGGCTGGGCGGTGGCGGAGGAGGCGTTTATGCGCCCGCCGCAGGCAAAATACACCGCCCAACAATACCGTGATCCCTTTGTGCAACCGCGCGCCGGCCGTTTGCAGAACGTGATGGAGAAGGTGGACATTGAAACCTTGCGTTTAACCGGCGTTATTCGCAACCCGAAACAGACCATGGCCTTGTTTGCGTCGGAAACCGGGCCCAAATTCGGATACTTGCTCAAGGGGGAAAAATTGTACAGGGAGAATCATCAGGCGTTGCCCGATATCAGGGGCAAAGTGATAAGCCCGCAAAAAGTTATGCTGCAGCAGGGGGAGAAACAAATTGTCTTCAAGCTCCGCGCGAACTAAAGATCTTACGTACTCCAAAAGAAAGGAGCGTTCACGAGCACATGAAACGGCATAGGAGTCTGAGCAAGCTGCCCCTGCTTCTCGTCACGGCAATAACATGGCTCGGAATGATATCCACCCCACAGGCGGATATGTTATCCAAAAAAGCCGCGGATGACGGCATAATCATGTTGGCGCAAAACCACTACGGCGGGGAGGCG
>JAFGIQ010000035.1 GCA_016929575.1 candidate division FCPU426 bacterium | reverse complement strand
TTGGAGGGATGCGCAAACGGGACTTTGCATGACCACGGCCACTGTTTTGAAGACCCATGATGAAAAAAACCTTGAAAAAAAGCAAAATCTAAGCACCAGCCACAATGCCGGAAGAAGATAAACAGCCCAGCAAACGTGTGGTGTCGAGTCTGGCCGCATCATGTATGTCCTGTGCAAAACCCATGCTTAGCAATGCTTTTCCATGGGGAGTGGCACACAAATAAGCTTCTGTATCTTTATTCTCTGTTTCGGCAATATTCAAGGCTCTTTGGGCGCCCGCATCCAAATGCAGGGTTGGTTGTATGCTTTTGATAAACCGGATAAGCTTCCCGGCTGTGAACGTATCCTCCAATGCCTCCCCCCCTTTTTCACCTGCACCTAAAATGACAATCCTTTTTTCCTTTTGCCGCACCACTTGCCTGCCAACGGCCGTGAGGTTATTCAAGCAGGCAATCATTACTTTCCGGGCATGGCTGGCGGCCAGTAACGCCCGCGTACCGTTGCTGGTTGTCAGTATGACTGTTTTATTTTTGCTCTTTCTAAATTCCCGAGGCGAATTGCCGCAGTCAAATCCCGGAATCGGATACCCGCCTCTTTCTCCGGCCAGAATTATTTTATCGCCTTTACGCCTCCACTCCGCCGCCTGCTGCTTCGCTGTGCGGATCGTGGCGCAAGGAACAACCCGTTTGCAGCCGGCGCGCAGCGCGGCCAGCATGCTCGTGGTGGCGCGCAATACATCAATGACGATCACGGTTGACAGTGTGTGAATGCCAAGCCTGGCGGCATGCGGATGCGGCAAAAAGCGGATGTCTGGAATCTGCATTGGCGGCAAACCTGTGTCTTTAAAATGTCAGCAAAAAACAGCCCAGCAGGTGGCCGGTTTTGATGCGCAGGCCCGGCTTTTCTCCGGCCTGATCCAACGTCAGCCAGCTGAAAGCATAGGCAACATCCAGCCCCCAGCCTGCGGAATCCCGGTATTCCACTTTCAGGCAGGCCAGCCATTGACGGGCAACATCCGTCAGTTCATCGTTGACCAGCTCATAGTCGATGCTGGAAAAATAAATACGCTGGTAAAAGGTGGTGTATACCTGCGGCGCCCAGCCAGCGGAAATTCTCGCGCCCAGATCCTGTATGCGTAAAAATTCCCAGTGCGCCCAAGCGCTGGCGGATTGCATCCGGTATTGCAGGTACCGCTCCTGCGTCATGCCGTTGTAATGCACCAGTGCATGGTCGGAGATCCGTATTCCCAGGGCCAAGGGCCCCCAAAAGCTGTAATCCGCTTCGACCTCCAATTTCTGTTGTCTGGCCCAGTAGAAGGGTTCGCTGGAAACCGCGGACAGCTCTGTCCCTTGCCATTCCCCGCTCACATTCCAATCCGACAGTCCGGCCAAAACCGTCAGGCGCCATGGTTTGTATTCATAGCCGATCTGTATCACGGCCAGGGTGGTCTGCAGCAAAGAATGGAAATACCGCCCGTCGGCTTCATCCACCGCAGCCTTGACCGTGTAGTATTCCATGCCGCCGCCGGCCGAGAGCCTGGCGATGGAGCCCCCCGGGCGTGCCCGGGGTCCCTCTTTTGCCCCCGGCACATCCTGTTGTGGCAGGGCGGCCTCCCCAACGCCGGAAGATCTCATCCCCCCCTCTGCGGAGGGGATGGCAGGTGTGGCCGTCCAGCCGGCCAAACCCAACCCAATAAAAACGACGGGGAACCACCTCGCCTTGTTCAACCCCTTGCGCACAACCATGCTCCTGCCCCCGTACTGGTATCCTCTCCAAAGAGAGGGAATGCCCGGACCCCGGCACCTGCGACTTGATACCAGCAGGCCCTCGGTCCTTATAAAAATCAGGGGTTTTCCCCCAGCCATTGATAGACCTGTCCTGGCCCGCTCTTGACCAGTCCTTTTAATTCCAAAGACAACAAATGGAGCATGAGCTGCTGCACCGGCCAGCGGCATTGCACAGCCAGCTGATCAATGTGGCAGGCTCCGGCGCCCAGCGAGTCCTTGATCCGCGCCTGTTCCGGCGAAAGCGCCGTTGGTGGATGCATGGGCCGGGAGGGCCCGGCCGGTGGTGCGCCGGGTTTTTCCTCAACCGCCAGTTCGGATAAAATATCATCCACACTGGTCACCAGCTTGGCTCCATCCTGAATCAGGGCATGTGTGCCGCAGGAAAGGCCCGATTGAAAGGAACCCGGCACTGCAAACACTTCCCGGCCCTGTTCAGCCGCCCAGCGCGCAGTGATCAGGGCACCGGAACGCTGACGGGCCTCAATGACCAGGACCCCCTGGGACAATCCACTGATGATGCGGTTTCTTCTCGGGAAATGATGGGACAAAGGAGGAACTCCCAGTGGAAACTCGGAAATGACCGAACCCTGTGCGCAGATTCTTTCCAGCAGTTCTTGATGTTCCGGCGGATACACCGTATCCAGTCCGTGGGCCACCACCGCCAGTGTCTGGGCGCCGGCATGCAACGCCGCCTGATGGGCGGCACCATCAATGCCGTGCGCCAATCCGGATACGATGGTTGCTCCTGCCCGTGCCAGCCCTTGAACCAGCACCCGGGTTGCGGAAAGGCCATAAAGGCTCGGCCTCCGGCTGCCCACCACTGCCACGGTGAGTCTTCTGGCCGCCAGATCCTGCCCCCGGAGGTACAATACTGGCGGAGGGCAGGAAATATGACGCAGCAGCGCCGGATATCCATTGTCCGCCAGGGTCAACAAGCGGATGCCCGCCAGGCGGCATTTCTCCCTTTCCTGCGCAGCCAATTTTTTCCAATCCGCCTGCAGGATGAGGCGCGCCAAGGCGTCCCCGATCCCCTTTTGCCCTACTAAGGTTTTGTACGGCTGGCTGAAAACAGCGGCCGGCGAGCCAAAAGCCTTGTTCAAGACCTGGGATATGACCGGGCCGATGCCTGGCAGACAGTTGAGTGCGATCCAGCCTGAGGAATGATCGTGCATGAAACTATCCAAATGAGATCTCAACACGCGATCCGTTTTTAAGCGGCGTGGTAAAAGCCGCTTTTTGTCCGTCCACCATGAGTTGAATCGGGCCGGATTGGGGCAAAGGCGCCAGGTCCAGTCCCTCCAAAACCTGCGAAAGAATGGGGGGGTGCTGTGGCGTGACTTCCACGCTGACCTCCGCCTGATCAGGCACAACGGCTTCCTCTGAGGCCGGTTGGCCGTTCACAAGAATCCGGGTGCCGCCGGTATCCAGCGTGCGCGGCTTGCCGTTGACAATGACGGAAATGCTGCTGCGCGTGACCGGGGAAAGCCCCAGGTCGCGCACGCGCACCAAGCCCGGCTCTACCATCCGCCATTCAATGCGGTCGTTGGGGCGGGGGCGGTATGTGGCCTCCACGGACTTGCCGTTCACCTGAATCAACATCCCCGATTCGCGGGGAATGTGTTTGGAGACGCCGTTGATCTGGACCCGCAAGGGGGTCCAGCGCAGGGGCTTTTTTTCAAGCTCGGAAACCATCTCGCCCAGCGTTTTTTTATTAACCCACTCCAGCTCAGCCCGATCGGGCAGGACCTCCGCACTTTCCACGGATTCGCCTTGGGCAGCCAGCATTAATTCCAGTTCCTGCGCCGCCCCGTTGAGCGTACACCAGCAAGGCCCGGCTGGTTTGGGAACTGCGCCGGGGGTAAGCACGGCATCTTCCCCGTCGCGGGCTTCGCATACTTCAATTGCGGCTCCTGGTCCAAGCACCGTGTCCAAAGTGGCTGCTTCCCCATCGACTGTGATGCGGGCCATGTCGCCCAGCGTCCCCGGAACGGTCATGAGTGTTCCCCCCAAGGTATAGGTCAACGCTTTGCCCGGCCGCGGATAGAGCGCCTTGCTCTCCCTGCCTGCAGCCAGCAGCGCATCAAAGACCGTGGGTTTCTCATGGAGGGCCAACAATTGCACCTGCACCTGGTTTACCCGGGCGGGGATGAATTTCATGCCCTTGCCGCGCAGGGCCAGCAGGGCGATGCCGAGCGGGGTTACGCCTTCAATGCCGTGGAGCATTGAGGTGGCGTTGTCTATGTCCTTTATGGTTTCAGGTCCGCGGCAGCCGACCCGCTGTGGCTCGATTTTTAAAATCTCCGCCAACTGCGGACCCAATTCCGGCGTGGCGCTGCCGCCGCCGACCATGATTACGGCGCGGGGCACGGAGCCGTTGAGTTGCAGGATAGTATCCGCAATCGCCTTGGCCAGCTTTTTAACCGCCGGCCGCAGGGTGTGGAGGATATCGGCCGCCGGTATGCTGAGTTTTTGGCTGAGGATGGTGCTCATTTCCACCGGTTGCTGGCCGGTGGTTGCCAGCAGCCGCTTTACCCTTTCGGCTTCGTTGAATTCGAGCAGGTAATGTTCGCTGAGCCTCTCGGTGATTTCATCACCCGCCTGTGTCACCATCGCGTAGGCAAATACAGATCCATGGCGGGTAATGGCGATATCCGAAGTTCCGGCGCCGACATCCACCAAAGCAATGTTCATGCGCCTGAGGTCAGGCGGTATGGTCGCTTCCAAGGCGGCTATCGGTTCCAGGGTCAGGCTGCGGGCTGCCAACCCCGCCTGGCGCAATACAGCCATCAATGCATCCACGACCTGGTGTGGCAGGAAAGTGGCCAACACCTCGGCGGAAATCTCCTGCCCCTGGTGACCGACCAAATCATCCATGGGTTCCTGGTCCAGGGTAAAGCGTACGGTTGAAAAGCCCACGCAGTGCA
>JAFGIQ010000034.1 GCA_016929575.1 candidate division FCPU426 bacterium | reverse complement strand
GGTATTTTTTGTCCGGCGAAAAAAGATGCAGCACCAGCGTGCCGCCGGTGTGAAAATGCCAGAGTTCATCGGCCTGGAGACGGTGGAAACGGGAATACTCGTTGCGGGCGAGCAGGAAATAGACGGCGGTGGACACATGGCGGGGGCCGCTGAAACGCGATGGCAGTCCGGTTTTGGGTATCACTTCCTGCGCACGGTAGGTTTCCTTGAAATAGCCGCCTTCCGGATGCCTGCGCAGCCCCAAAGTGCGAATCCAGTACTGTGCGTCCACGGGCAAGGCTCCTTTTGCCGGTCCGGCTTTTTTCCGTATGGTGCCATAGAAAAGCTTTTCCTGCAAGCGGACAAAAGCAAAAAAAGGAGGGGCCCGCATTTTCGCGGTGCGAAAATGCTAAGCAGGCGAGCCTGCGGTCTCCTGTCGCCTTTCCCCTGTTTCTGCTTTTTGTTTCGAGTTCATATTAGCCCGTTTTTTCAGACGGGTTTTTTTATCTACGTTAGCAGCGGAACAGATGACCATTGGATCAGCAGATCTCTCCGCTTCAACCCACTGGTTGGCTTATCGGCTGTTCACGTTGTTTATTTCGTGTTCATATTTTTGCTTATTCTCACTGATGCACTTATGAACCTCCCGTATCACATGTTTCCATAATTAGTTTCTCCTGCTGTTTTTATGATAAAAGCACAGGGATCGGCACGGCCCATATCTTATCTTCTAGTTTCACAACTTCTTTGCCATTGTACGCCAGAAAGCCAGCTTTGCTTTGTGGTGTATATTTCAAAAAAGCCTTTAATCCCGACAGGTCTTTCGTTTCCCAACGGCTGGCCGCTTTGACTTCTATTGCGATAATTTCCCTGCCAAGCTCAACCACAAAATCAACTTCATGTCTGCCCTGTACATGCCAGTAGTACAGATTTGCGCTGGTGCTGTGAGAATCCAAGATACTAGATAAATTTTGCGCTATATAAGTCTCCAACAATGGCCCAAGCAAAGGATCAGGTTTTTTATAGTCCAGATGATCCATCCCCGTCATAAATGCGGCCAGGCCGGAATCACTAAAAAGCAATTTGGGAGATTTAATTAAGCGAGTCGCTTTGTTTGATAGAAATGGCGCCAATTTCCGAACAACAAAAGAGGTTTCCAATAAGTCCAAATAACGCGATGCTGTGACGTTGTTTAACTTGGCATCCCTGCCTATCTCGCTTACTTTCAGTATTTGACCTGTTCGTAAGGCGGCCAATTTCAACAGATTCCTGAACACGAGCAGGTCTGCGACTTGTGACAATTTCCGTATGTCACGTTCTAAATATGTTTGCTCATATCCTTTATACCAAAACCCACTGTCGGTTTTAGGATGCAGGCATACCGGCGGCAACCCTCCCAACAAAATATCTTTTAAATCAACAGTACTTCTCTGTTTTATTTGCTTGAGCTTCAAGTCACTGGCAAACTGAATCATAAAGGGAGGTTCTTTAATCGCACCTTTGATTTCCCTTTGCGTGAACGGATGTAAGGTTAAATAAAGTGCTCTTCCAGCCAGTGTTTCAGATATTCCCTTAAGCAAATTGAAATTTACCGAACCGGAGAGTATAAATCTGCCGGGTTTTCTGTCTCTGTCCACTTCTTTCTTTATTGCCAAAAGAAGCTCAGGACAGCGTTGCGCTTCATCAATAGTGAGTGCTTTTTCTCCTGCAATCAAAGCTTCCGGATTGCTCCGGGCTGCTTCTAATACTGGAAAATCATCTAAGGTGATATATTTTCTGTTCCGAAGTGATTGTGCTTTTTGCAGCAAAGTACTTTTACCAACTTGGCGCATACCGGTTAATACGACCACAGGCATACTTTTAAGCGCTTTATCTAAAAAAGGTTCTATTTCACGTTGCAGATATTCTGTCATTATATAACATCCTTATATGTCATAATGACATAATTATACTTATGTTATAACCGTATTGTCAACAAGGAACTCTATATCCACACATGTCATTTGCTGTAATATAGGTATACAAAACATGATATTTTATACATTGCTCGGTCAGCGGTGCGGATACGGATAAGTTTCAGGCTGCGGGTGCGGACTTTGCCTGGGGGGGGCGACGGACAAGGAGCAGGTGTTACTCGCGCGCGGCTGAATGACCGGCCGGAGCGGTGAAAACATACCCCAGGCTGAAACGGTGGACAGGATCCCCGATGGCCACCCCGGTATAGGCATAATCCAACTCCAGGCCGTTTACGTGCACCCCCGCCCCCAAGGTGAAAGTCTGCAGATCATACCCCGCCTTATAGCCTGCCCGGACAAACAGCGTTTTTTTCCAGGAACATTCTGCGCCGAGATGCTGGGCAGGATCGCCGTCATTGGGGAAGAGCAGGTCCGTGCTCATGGTGATGTCGTATGCTTCCGCCAGGGCATGGTGATAGGCCAGGCCCAGACGCAAAGTGGTGGGCAGGGCATCGCCCCGGCTGAGATATTTTATCTCGCCGCCGAGGTTTTGCACGGCCAGGCCGGCGTTCACCCCGGGCAGATCCTGCACCCGGTATTGCAGCCCAAAGTCGCAGGCCACAGCCAAGGCGGAGTATTCTTCCACCAGGGTGGAGCTATACACCTTCAGGCTGCAACCGCCGCTGATGAAGGATGTCAGGGGCCTCGCATAACCCAGTGTGCCGACCCACTCGGTTTGCGAAACCACGGTTTCATGCGTTCCATCCAGATAATTGATATCCATTTCCGCGCCCCGCATATGCAACACCCCCGCTGCCAGGGTGCCTTGCCCAAACCAGTGTACGGGCAGACAAAAGGCCAGCTGGGCGTTGGTATCTTGAAACATATTGGCAGCATACATGCTGCTGACAGCCGCCGTCTTTATGTCCGCCAAGCCGGCTATGTTGTAATACAGCGCATGCAGGTCGCCGCCAAGCGACGAGAAGGCTTCGCCCATGCCTGCCGGCCGTGCGCCCACGGCTTCCTGCAGGGTTTCAGCGCCGCTTAAAGGCTGGGCCACAACCAGGGCCGGCTGAAACACAATTATAACCGCTGTCACCAAGCATATACTTCGCATCGTCTATCTCCCGCCTGAGGCATTCGGGCCCAAAAGCGCCGGGCATTATTTAACCACCGCAATCCGCGCATAATCCTCCCACTTTGCAGTGTGCACAAAGACAATATAGATGCCCGAAGGCACCAGCTGGCCGGTGTCGTCGCGGGCGTTCCACTCCAGCTGGTTGAGGCCGGCCGGATATTGCTGGTTGTCAGCCAACACGGCAGCCAGCCTGCCGCGATGGGTGAATATTTTAACCGTCACGCCTTGCGGATTGTTTAGGCGAAAGGCAATGAGCGCAGGTTCGGCCGAGGTGATTGGCCGCAGAAGATTGTTGAAAACCTTAAGCCTGAAATCGCCCATGTCCGGCAATGACGGCGTGGCCGTGTGGGTGACGGGGATAATGGTGGGGGTTGAAGTCAAGGTGGGCGGCGCGCTCATCACCATGAATGAGCCGGAGTTTATGGGTGTCAGCGGTCCGGCAGGCAGATGAATAACCTGGGTGTCAGTCGGCTGGTAGAGGGTAAAGAAGGGAAAGGCATGCCCAGCGACCACTGACACGGGATTGGGCTGCATGATTGCCAGGAGGTCAGAAAAAAGCAAATAAGTATGATCCCAGGGAATGGTGGAGGAGTAAAAGACCGGATTTCCGTACTGGTCTGTGGCTGCAATGGTGACTGCAAAGGGAGAGCCGGACTGGACAGGATCAGGGGATCCGCTGCGCCCCCAGATGCCGCCACGGAGCTCCCCGGGCTGAAAACTGTGTCCGGTCATCAGGATCAGGTATTGCGCCGGGGTGGAAGGATAAATAGTGAATGACAGCGAATCCGTGTTGCCAATAACAGAGTTGATGATGCGAAAAACATAGGAGCCGGCTTTGTTGAATTGGATTATGCCCAGGTAATTGCCATCTCCGCCGAATTCAGCGCTGGTTAGAGGAGGGGTCAAACAGACCCAGGCCGAATAATCACTGTCAAGGGGCGCGGTGCCGTTTTCCAGCACCTGCAGGTTCGTGTTGCCGGGAACAGCAGTCAGGGTGTTTCCATAAGCGTCATAGGCTATGACAACCAGGACAATGTTGTTGCCGGCTGTGGTGTTGCCGCTGGTTTCAATATAAAAATGGTCCAACAGTTCGGGCGTGGAGGTCGGAGTGGCCGTGGGAGTGGTGGTGGCGGTGGGGGAAAGGGTGGGGGTTGAAGTCCAGGTAACAGAAGAAGCAGGCGTCCGGGTCGAAGTGGCGGTGGCAGTGAGCGCCGTCGGGGAGAACGTAGGCGATGAAGACGAGGTGAAAGTGGGAGAAGGCGTCCAGGTCGAGGTGGAGGTGGCAGTGGCAGTGAGCGCCGTCGGGGAGAAAGAAGGCGATGAAGTCGCGGTAAAAGTGGGAGAGGGTGTCCAGGTCGAGGTGGCGCTGGCAGTGGTCGCAGTGCTGCTGACCGTGGGAGTGGAACTGGGCGTGGCCGAGCAGGAGGAGGTGGGGGTGGCTGTTGCCGTGTAGGTGGTTCCCAAGGGGGTCGCTGTATAGGTGATGGTATTGGTAACCGTAAGGCTGATGGTTGCAGTAAGCGTGGCAGTCGGGGAATCAGTGGCGGTATAGGTGGGGGTTGAGGCTGCGGCTTTCAGGGTGACGGATAAAACAGCCAATAGACAGGCCCCGGCTGCAAGCCAGTGGAGATGTATACCCGGCCATGGTGCACTTTTGAATTTAGCCATCGTTTTCCTCGCATCCATCCAAATCAAGGGCGCCCTTTTGTTCCCCGCCTATGCATCCCCGCTTCTCCACGTCAAAAATACAATGTGACATAGGCATTGCTGCCAACCTTGGTGCTGATATTCAGTCTGTTATCCTGCTTCTGGTTGATATAGTAATAGCCGAAGTCAATGCCGGCGCCCAGGTGGGCGGCAAGCGCCCATTCGCCGCCCAGGAAACCGCCGACTTTATACTTGGTTTCATGGGCGGGAGTGAGAAACCAGTCGCACCCCATGCCTCCGTAAAAGGACAACGGCCAGGAAGCGGAAAAAGCATCCGCATAAAATGCGCTGCGCGCGCCGATGAGAAAAGCATTCTCGCGCACATGCGCCAGTACTTCCAGCTGCAGGTTTTTATCCGTCCGATAGCGGACATGCATGCCCAGGACATTGAGTCCCACCCCGAAACGCGGAGGCTGCCGGGCGGGGGTATACGGGGATGCGGACGGCACTGCTGCTGCAAAAGGCGGAGGGACTTCTGCCGGCGGCCCCTTTGCCTGCGGCGTGGTTTGACCGCCTGCAGCCAGGTGATTGAGTTTTTGCCCGGCTTGGGCGTGTATTTTTTGCTGGTCCGCATAGGAGGCGAAAACACGCTGATAATACTGGCGCGCTTTTTCCGGATCGCCGGCTTTTTCATTGATCAAGCCCAGGTGGTACAGCGCCACGGCGGACAAGTCCCGGTAATCCGTGTATTCCTTGAGAATGCGCAGATAAATGGCGGCCGCCATTTTCAAGTCGCCGGTGCCGCTTTCCTGGAAAAGCCCTTCCTGGTACAACTGCAG
>JAFGIQ010000033.1 GCA_016929575.1 candidate division FCPU426 bacterium | reverse complement strand
TTAATATGCCACCGCGAATTCCCCGGCTTCCGGCATTCGCCGGACAAGTACGCCGGGCCTGCCCAGCGCATGCTGGGCGCATGCCCGGTTTCACTTCGTGACCTGAGAGGAATAGCATTATTGAAAAACAGGTCCAGACCGGGGATATCTCCGCCATAGCGGAGATGCGGCATCAGATAATGCCTTTCTACCACTCAGATCAAAGATCCCCGCTCTTTAAGAGCGGGGGTTTTTCATTATAATTCGCTGGAAATGAAGGGAGTTCGCCGAGTAGATAAAAATTAAAAACTATATTATCCGAGCTTTATATTATATTTGCAAAATGCATAAAAACGGGGGTATAAGGAAAGCATTGCCGTGATTGAAATGCAGCGGTCAAAGAGGAAAAAACCAATGTCAATACCAAAAGATATTCCGGAAACAGAAAACCCGGTCGGCAGTGGTTCGGCTGTCGAACAAGACGGTGCCGTAAATCAGGAACCTTCCAGACAAGACGTGAACGGGCGCCCCCTCATGCGGGGGCACGATTGTTTTCACGCCAATCTGTTGGACCATATCTCCGATGCCATCATCTCCATAGACAATGAAAAGCATGTAACTTACCTTAACCGTCCGGCCGAGAGCCTTTACGGTGTACATTATAATGATGCCATCGGCAGGCCGTTGAATGAGATATATACCTGGCAGTGGCTTCGTGAAAAGGACGAACAGGAATCGCAAACCGCGCTGACTGAGCGGGGAAGCTGGCAGGGTGAAAACATCCACCTTCTCAATGACGGGCGCAGGATAATCGTGGAGAGCCATGTCTCGGTTATCCGTGATTCACAGGGCGGGAAGGCCGGCCTTCTGGCTGTGATCCGCGAAATCACCGAACGCAAGCAAAGCGAGGAGGCGTTGCGTAAAAGAAAAGACTTGTTGGATAAGACCCAGGAGATAGCGCACCTGGGGACCTGGGTGCTTGACCTGCTCAATAATCAGCTTTCCTGGTCGGAAGAAGTATACAGAATATTCGGCCTTGAACCGAGGGAATTCAAAGCGACGTACGAAGCGTTTCTCGATGTAGTCCATCCCGACGACCGCGAGGACGTGAACTTAGCATACCTGGAATCCGTCCGCGAAGGAAAGGCTGTTTATGAAATCGAACACCGGGTGATTAGAAAAAATAGCGGTGAAATCCGATATGTTTATGAAAAATGCGAACATGTCCGCGATGCGGGCGGGAACATTACCCGCTCAGTGGGCATGGTGCACGACATCACCGCGCGCAAGCAGGCTGATGAGAAAATATCACATCTGGCGAGTTTCCCCCAAAACAATCCCAACCCAGTTATTGAAATATCCTTTTCCGGCAGGATTAATTATGCCAATCCGGCGGCCAGTGTGATTCTTACCGAACTGGGCATGGACGGCACGGATGTACGGCCTTTTATCCCCGCTGATTTGACGGATACACTGACAAATACGTCAACCCGGGAGCCGAGGCTTGTTGAACACGAAATTCGTATCAAAGACCGTGTATTCGCGGAGTGTGTCAGTATTCTGCCGCAGTTTGAAGTATGCCGGATTTACGCCACGGATATCACCGAACGCAAACTGGCGGAGGAGGTATTAAAGCGGGATGAGGTGACTTTAAAGCAACATGTGGAAGAGCAGGCTGACCGTATTTTATCCGTGCAGCTGGAACTGGAGCGCGCCAAGCGGCTTTCGGATGTGGGCATGCTCGCGGCCACGGTTGCCCATGAACTGCGCAATCCCCTGGCCACGATCAGCATGGCCGCCTACAATATAAGGAACAAAACAACCGGCAAACACCTTGACAAACACCTGAATGCCATTGAAAAAAAAGTGGCGGAAAGCGACTCGATCATCAACAACCTGCTTTATTATTCCCGCATCAAGCCGCCGCGTTTTGAGAAAGTCAGTCTTTTTGAAATCCTGGAAGAATGCGCGGATGTCCTCGAAGAAAAGGAACGGGAAACCGTGCGTATAACCAAAAATGTCGACTGCATCCAAGACCTGTTCATTGACGCGGATCCGGTGCAGCTCAGGGAGGTTTTCAACAACATTCTGGCCAACGCTTTTGACGCGCTTTTGCCCGGCGGGGGTGAGATAAAAATAGTTGCCGCGTGCGGGAAAGAAAACATCAATATCGGAATTCAGGACAACGGCAAAGGCATGGAAGAAAGCGACCTGGCAAAGGTTTTTGATCCGTTTTTTACCAAAAAATCAAAAGGGACCGGCTTGGGGCTGACGGTTTGCAGGCAGATACTTGACATGCATTATGGCTCCATTGAGGTTAAAAGCAATTCCGGGCAAGGGACTTTGGTCACGGTGGGCCTTCCCCGGGAGGGGAAAGACGCGGGCCATGGCCAATAAGCGGGTACTTATCGTTGATGATGATGAGGAATTCTGCGGGGAACTCGCGGAGTCCCTGGAACGCGCAGGCTGCACGGTGACCCGCTCAACGGACGCCGTTCACGCGGAAAAAATTATTCAAGAAGGAAAGCATGACGTGGTTTTGCTGGATGAAAAGATGCCGCGAGTAAGCGGATTGGACATACTTAAAAGGCTTGATCCGTTAAAAACAAAGAGCCGGATCATTGTTGTTTCCGGCAGCCATTTGATCGAGAAACAGCTTAAAGAGCACGGCCTGTGGCCCCTGGTCACCGAGGTGATGGCCAAACCAATTGATTTTAAAAAGCTTTTGGAAAAAATAAACCAGGGATTGTGAAAGCAGGAACCAAAATGCCATACACCCTATTGCTGGTGGATGATGACCAGGATTTCAGGGAGGAATTTTCGGATGCGCTCGGCGATGAGTATAGAATTATCGAGGCTGCCAATGGCAGGCAGGCTTTGGAATTGCTGGGAAAACCGAATGAGATCGACCTGGTTATCCTCGATGTCAGGCTGCCGGATATAAGCGGCACCCGGGTTTTGCAGCAAATAAAGTCCGGCAATCCGCAGTTGGGCATAGTGATTTTAACCGGGTTTGGCAGCAAGGACGTGGCGGTAGAGGCGCTCAGGGGCAAGGCCGATGAATACCTGGAAAAACCCGTGAACATGCCGCGCGCCAGGGAAATTATAAAATCACTTTTGGACAAGCGCGTGAATCCAATTGATATCATGGATGAAGACACTGCCGGCAAGGTGGAGCGGATCAAGCGTTTTGCCCAGCGTAATTACGACAAGAAAGTCACGCTCAACGACGCGGCCAGGACCGTGGGGTTGAGCCCGAAATACTTGAGCCGGGTATTCAAAGAACAGACCGGTGTGGATTTTTCGGAATACCGCCTGGGATTCAAAATCGAGAAAGCCGGGGAAATGCTGGAAAAAACCGGCAAAAGCATAGGCCAGATATCGGATGAATTGGGATATCAGAACCTGGAGACTTTTATCCGTATGTTTAAAAACGCGACCGGCCTCACACCGGCGGTTTTTCGAGCGCAGAAGCGGCAAAAAACATCAAAACCCGCAGGCGTCCCGCATCCTTCAAAAGCAGCCGGGCCTGGGATTAAAAAGAGGCCGAACAGGCAGTGATGGGGGATGCAGGTGGAAATTCGGGACGCTGATCAGCTGTGATAGTCACTAAAAGCGTTGGCAATTAGACTTCAGAACAAGGCAGCTATTAGCTATGCTTCCTGATGGTATTACCTCACTTTTCCCAGGCAAATACTGTTGGCATAAATCAAGACCCTTTCTACCTCTTTACGCGTGGCATCCGGTCGGAAAAAAGCGGAAGCACAGCCTGGGGAGTAAAACGCGGATGCGTGCATAATTAATTCCGCATTGAAAAAGCCTATGCATAAAGGGGGTGTGGAGCCGTGGAGCCCATGGATAAGGCGGCGGTCATAAACCAGTCAAGCAAACAAAGCAACCAACAGGTTTTTTCTCCGCGCCTTTTAATCGTGGATGATGACAGGAACATGCTGGATATATTAAAAACCGTCATGACGGACCATTTCACGGTTAAAACCAGCACCCACGGCAAGGAGGCGTTGGGGATTGCCGTGAGTTTTTTGCCGGATGTTATCCTGACGGATTACCAGATGCCGGGATTGAACGGTTTGGAACTGATCGCGCACATGAAAACCATGGAAATTCGCTCTCGCTTCATTATATACACTGCCGCGGCGGATGCTGAATTGCGGAAAAATGCCCGATTGCTGGGCGTGGAGTGCGTGACCAAACCTTTTGACCTAAAAGCCCTGACCGACAAATTGCTGGCATTGGGGAAACAGGGAGCGCGGATATGATTCAAGTGTTCCTCGCTTCCTTGCCCGTGGTACTGGCCGGTCTTCTCATGATTGCCTTCAACTGGCCGGCCACGCGGGCCATGCTTTTGGGATGCCTGACAGCAGCCGCGTCCGGAGTCTTGTTTTGGCACATGCCACCCGATCTCCTGGGGGCGGCTGCTGTTGTGGGCATGATGAATGCAGTTGAAATCCTGTTGATTGTTTTTGGTGCCGTGCTCATTTTGCAGTTGCTCCAACGCAGCGGAGGCATGGCGTCGATTGGAAGCGCCCTTGCATATTTGACGCCGGACAGACGGGTTCAAGTATTGCTGGTTGCCTGGTTGTTCGTCGGCTTTTTGGAGGGGGCCGCCGGCTTCGGAACACCCGCCGCTGTTTGCGCTCCTTTGCTGGTGGGAATCGGTTTTCCCCCTCTGGCAGCGGTGGTGATGACTTTAATGGGAGACAGCGCGTCCGTGACCTTCGGGGCTGCCGGTATTCCCATATGGGGAGGCTTTGCCAATTTAAAGGAACTTGTAACCCCGGGAATGGAATTCAGCAGTTTTCTCCGCCAGGTTGGCGCTTATGCCGCGCTGTTTCATTTGGCTGTTGGAACATTTATTCCTTTGACCATGTCAGCAGTCCTGACGAAGATGACTTCAGGCTCGATAAAAAGCGGGCTGTCGATTTGGCCGCTGGCGCTATTGGCCGGTGCGGCACATACTTTTACTCAGGCATTGGTGGCAATTTTCATCGGACCTGAATTGCCGGCAGTGCTGGGTTCCATCGTCGGAATAGGCGTAATGTTGGTATTTATACGCCAAAGGTGGCTGCAACCCGGAAAGGTCTGGAGGTTGCCGGACGATGAAAGATCAAGTGAGGTGAAAGACAGCACGGACATACCCGGCCCGAAAAAAGAAACCATGTCTGTCTGGCGGGCATGGCTTCCGTACCTGGCAGTCAGCTTGCTGCTGCTGGCAGGCAGGATTGAGCCATTGGGGCTGGAGGCATGCTTAAAGGCATGGAGCATTTCGTGGACGGATATTTTCCAGACTTCCGCCAGCCGGAGTATTGCGCCCTTGTACAATCCCGGCCTTTTTCCGTTTTTGCCAATCGCGTTGCTGATACCCTGGATGCATAATGTCAAAGCCGGGGAAGTGTTCGCGGCCTGGGGGGACGCACTGCGCATGATCCGGCCGGCCGGTGTGGCCTTGTTTTTTACCCTGGTGATGGTGTATGTCATGATTTATTCAGGCGGGCCGGACGGCAGGGAATCCATGCTTTTGGTTCTGGCCCGGGCGGCTGCCGCCGGATTAGGCGGCGTCTGGCATCTGGTAGCGGTTCAGGTGGGAATTCTGGGTTCGTTTATTTCAGGCAGCAACACGGTTTCCAATATTCTGTTCGGCGCTTTTCAACTGCAAACCGCCCGGCAGATCGGGCTGGCTGTCCAGCCAATACTGGCCCTGCAAGCCGTGGGCGGGGCGGCCGGCAACATGATTTGCGTTCACAATGTAGTAGCCGTATTGGCTACTGTTGGTTTGGCCGGAAAAGAAGGACTGGTCATCCGAAAAAACCTGCCCATAGCCCTGGGGTACGGCCTGCTGGCCGGCTTGATTGGATGGCTGCTGGCCGCGCTGGGAGTAATTTGAGGACCCCTGGCTCTTTATAGGAGGATTGCCATGAACACGCCATTCCGCCTGTCCGGAACTTTACTTGCGGCATTGTTTGCAGCCTGTGCAGGATGTGGATTGATTGCTCCGGGCAGGCTTTTGGCTGCTCCCCAACTGGATAACATAGCGCTTCCCGAGGGATTTTCAATTTCATTATATGCCTCGACGGTTCAAGATGCGCGTTCGCTGTGCCTGGGACCGAAAGGCCTGGTCTTCGCAGGTTCGCGCAGGGCAGGAAAGGTGTATGCCCTGATTGATAGCAACCGGGATAACCGGGTTGAAACCGTGGTGGTTGTGGCGGGGAACTTGGATACGCCCAACGGAGTGGCTTACCATAACGGGGACCTTTACGTGGCGGAAACAAGCCGTGTCATTAAGTATGAAAACATCGGCGAACATTTGCACGATCCCCCCGCTCCCCTGGTGGTGAGCGACGCCTTCCCCAAGGACAGGTGGCACGGCTGGAAATTCATTGCTTTTGGTCCGGACGGAAACCTGTATGTGCCTGTCGGTGCGCCGTGCAATGTATGCAAAAAGAAGGATGAAAGATACGCCTCCATCATGCGCCTTCAGCCGGACGGCGGCAAGCTTGAAGTGTTCGCCCATGGCGTGCGCAACACCGTGGGATTTGACTGGCATCCCCAAACCAATGAATTGTGGTTCACCGACAATGGACGCGACTGGCTGGGAGACGACCGGCCGCCGGACGAATTGAATCACGCTGCTGGTCCCGGACTGCATTTTGGCTTTCCCTATTGCCATGGCAAAAGCATCAGTGATCCCCTCTATGGCCGGGAGCGACAATGCGGTGAATTCGTAAAACCTGAGCTGGAACTGGGACCGCATGTGGCGGCCTTGGGCATGAGGTTTTACACCGGCCTGATGTTTCCGGAAAAATACCGGGGAAATATCTTCATTGCCGAGCACGGTTCTTGGAACCGCACGGAAAAGACCGGCTACCGGATCATGCGCGTTCCCATGGGGCTGTCCGGGCCCGGCGGCTATGAGGTGTTTGCCTCCGGTTGGCTGCAGGGAGAAAAGGCCTGGGGCAGGCCCGTGGATGTTCTGGTCATGCCGGACGGAAGTCTTTTGGTTTCGGACGACGAAGCCGGAGCAGTGTACCGCATAACCTATCAGGATGCCGGATAACCGTCTGAAAAGAACAGAGTGCCGCACTCCAATCGCATTGAGGAGGTTTTCAAAACCACATGATAGCCAAAAAAGATATCGCCACCGGGGTTGTGCACGGCGTGCCGGAGGATTTGCGCAGGGCCCTCATTTCCTCTCCGGCGGCGCGAACCGCATGGGAGGACATTACACCGCTCGCGCGCAATGAGTGGATATGTTGGATTGAATCCGCCAAGAAATTGGAGACGAGGAATCACCGCATCCAAAGAACGTGTGCGGAACTAGTGGAAGGAAAGCGCCGGCCTTGTTGCTGGGCCGGCTGCAAACATCGATAAAATACGAGGTGCTGTTAATGATTGGTGCCGTAGTTAGAATAATGACCCGGTGAATAGTGAATGGGGACGTTATATTTTTCCGCGCGCATCGCGGTTCCATAATGTCGTTGATGCGCTTTGCCAGGCATGATATAGTTGATTTAAAATCTTTCCTGCGAAATCTTTCCTATTGAACATGGAAAACCCGGGGGGGGCAATGATCACTAGCCACGATGGATGCATCACAAGATTTCTAATAACCGTTATCATGATGACCATAACCCACGCTGCATTTGCAGCGGAAGTGATCAGCCATCTGGACAGTGGCGCGGGCTCGTTGCGGGATGTGGCGGCAGCCGCCTTGCCGGGCGATACCATTACGTTCAATATTCCCGGAGGCAACTCGATCACGGTACATTCCGTGATCAATATTAACAAGCAGCTGGCCATAGATGGCGGAGGGGTGCAGGTTATCGGCCTGCTTGCAGGTCTCACGGATAATGTGCTGGCATTCACCAGTGGCAGTTATGGTTCCACGCTCACGGCCATTGCCGTGGTCAACGGCCAGTCTGGCATCATGATCTATGAGGACGGTATCATTGTCCGGAACTGCCGGATCGGAACAGACTTTGACAACAGCAGTGGCCGGGGCAGTCAAACAGGCATCACGATTCAAATGTCAACCCGTGCCTTGATTGCCGATAATATCATTTCCTGCAATACTTATGGTTTATATATCACCCAATCTTCCCATTGTGCCCTTACTGGTAACAAGATCGGTACTGATGACAGCGGCATGGTTGCCAGGCCAAACACCACGTATGGTATTGTATTAGTCACTAACTCGCACAGCAACATGATCGGCGGAAACTGGCGGGCAGGCGAAGGCAACTTAATCTCGGGCAATAACAATGTCGGTGTTATTCTGAGCCAAAACAGCATGGGGAACACGGTTTGCGGCAATGTGATTGGCATGAATGCCGATCAATCCTCGCCCATGGCCAACGGTGTTGGCGTTCAAATGTACGTCACGAATTTTAACTGCATTGGTCTGCCGATTGACGGTTTCAACAATACCATTGCCGGGAACAGCACCGGCATCAACAGCATGGGCACTCCGGCGCCGCGGGAAAACAAAATTCAAAATAATGCCATTATGAACAACGCCAGCGGCATTTATTTTAATGCTGGCGACGCCTGTTTGATCGGCGGATATCGCAACGAGTCATATCAGGAGCGCAACCTGATTTCAGCAAATACGAGCCAGAATATCAGGATTGCCGGCAACGGCAACACGATTAGCGGCAATATCATTGGCTTGAACTGGGCAGGTGACACGGATATATCCGATGGCGACGGCTTGTATGTTATCGGGAACGGGAACTTAATTGGCGGCCCCAACACAGACGTTGATCATATCAGGGGCAACGTCATCTCCGGTCATGACGGTGGCAATCATTACGGCTTATGCATTAACCAGGGTCGAGGAAACACAGTGGTCGGCAATACTATTGGTCTGAACCTGGCCGGCACAGCAGCGATTCCCAACTTGCACGGTATTTATATTAATCACATTAATGCGATGGATACTTATATAGGCGGCGGCGGTGACCCGGCTGTTTACCGGAACATTATATCCGGGAATACTTACAGTGGGCTTAGTATATTGAACGGGATCCGGGTGTATATTCAGGGCAACTACGTGGGTCTCAATCAAAGCGGAACGGGCGTAGTGCCGAATACAACCACAGGCGTTCGAATCTTGGATATTAATGACAGCATGATTGGCGGAATGACGAATGACGAGCGCAATCATATTATTGGTTCTTCAACCGGGATGTACATATCCGGCACGGACAACAGCGCTATAGTCAACAATTATATCAATGTCATGCCTGATGGTTCGGATTCACCCGTGGCTCAGAATGTGGGACTCTTGATAGATTATGGAAGTCAGAACAATCACATTGGATTGTCACCATCCGGACCAGGTAATTATTTTGCCAACAATGTGACTGGTATTCAGGTGGACAACAGTGACGCCATTTATAATGAAATCAGCAGCAATACCTTGACAGGCTCAAGCAGTAATTTTATCATTTTGACCAACGGCGGGAATGAAAATAAATCAGCGCCCAATATCACCGGAGCATATACCACGGGCATTTCCGGTACATCGGAACCCGGGGATGTTATCCAGGTCTTTCAAGCGCCGGGCAGCGGACAGGGAGGTGCGTGGAGGGTGATCGGCCAGGACACGGCAGACGGCTCCGGAAATTGGAACGTGTCTGCTGCCAGCGTTGTTGCCGGTCAGTGGATCACGGCGCTAGCCACGAATGCCAACGGCAGTACCTCGGTTTTTGCCACGAATCGGGAAATAACGCTGCCGCCTACAGCCACCCCGACCGACACCGTCACCCCGACCGTCACGGAGACGCCGACCATTACGCCAACAGCCACGGAAAGCGTCACGTTTACCATTACGCCTACCTCGACCATTTCACCCACTGCCACCCGGACCCCGACGTCTTCGCCCACATCCACTTTTACGCCTACAACCGCATTGGGCAACATTGACCTTCGGGGTAAACCTGCATTGGCATATCCCAATCCGGCGCAACAAACCATGAACTTTCTGGTGCACATGGATCATGCAGCAAAAATGGAGATTGCAATCTATAACTTAGCGGGCGAGCTCATCACGCGCTTAAGTGAATCCTTGCCTGTCGGCAACGGCCGGGTCATGGTGTGGGATTGTGGAAACGTGGCGCCTGGAATTTATATAGCGCGTGTGCTCGAGGACGGCGAAGAACAAGGTCAACTCAAAGTGGCGATTATAAAATGAGCAGCCACGATCAGCTAAGCATGTTTTTAATTATTGGTGCCGGAGTTCAAATGTTCAAATAAGGGCAACGAAAACTGCTATTTGGACAATTGAACTCCGGCACCAAATACATTTTGGAAGTATGCAAACGCAGAGAAATAATTGCACAGGAAGCGCATGAGCAGTTTAAGAATGATTTAGAGCGAATTGGTAAAACGTGCCCCTCATCATGGCTCAAAAAGATTCTTACTTAAAAAGTAAGCATATTCCCGCCTTTTCCCTTGCAAACACCTCGTCCCCCAGCAGCATGATATTTGTACACTTCATGAAATACCAACCGCAAGCAGATGGTGTCCCGGAATGCGGGTCGGCTCAATTGCTCTATTGTTCTAGGTAATTCCAAAGCAAGTCTGATACATGCAATTGGCAGTAAAAAACCTGGGGCCATAGGGCCGAGGTGAGGATGAAAGGGTATATCCTTAGGATAAGGGAAGTGGAGTTAACCAGTTAACGTAAAGACCTCCCCAATCAGAGTTGCTGAATTGCAAGCGTTCCCGGTTATCTGATTAAGCTGGGAAAAAGGGTTGCTGAAGAGGGGGCGTTTATTCTAATATTCTAACTACGGCACCTATCATACTCTTGTATTTGATAATTTGCAATGGGGTTGACAGAGTGCATCATAAGTGATACACTTTTTATGAGGTGATGATTATGCCAACGCAAAATCCAAGATTAAATGTAGTACTTGAACCAAGTCTTTATAAAGTCTTGAATAAACTTGCTCATAAAGAGGGCGTGTCGTTGTCGATGATGGCCCGTGATCTTATCAGGGAATCATTGGAAAAACACGAAGATATATATTGGCAAAAAGAAGCTTACGGCCGTGAAAAAACATTTTCAGCGAAGAAGGCCATTTCACATTCTGATGTTTGGAAATAATGTCCTATACAATACTATATCACCAAGATATTCCTAAGAAGGATCTGCCAAAAATTCCCAACAATATCCAAAAACGAATCAAATATGCTATTGAAACAAGGCTTTTATTTGATCCCGAAAGATACGGGGCTCCTTTGAAACGGGGATTGCAGGGATATCGGAAATTGCGCGTAGGTGATTATAGGATCATTTATAAAGTCAATAACAATGAAATCATTATCTTGAAAATTGGTCATCGAAAGGATGTTTATGAAAAAACGGGCAAACGTATTTGATTTGATTGGTGATTGGTGCCGTAGTTAGAATAATAGAATGAAAAAAACGAGTGTGATGTGATGATCCGGGACGCCTTTAATTTAAGA
>JAFGIQ010000327.1 GCA_016929575.1 candidate division FCPU426 bacterium | reverse complement strand
GTGGGGGAGGACGGCCCCACCCATCATGGCGTGTTTGACATCGCCTACCTGCGGCACATGCCGCGGATGGCGATTTTTGCCCCCAGCGATGAGACGGAATTATCGGGCATGCTTAAGACAGCGCTTGCCAGAAAAGGGCCGACGGCGATCCGGTATCCCCGGGGCAACGTGAGAGAGGAATGTGTCCTGGAGGGGGAGCCGGTTCCGTTGGGCAAAGCCCGCGTGCTGCGCCGGGGAAAGGATGTGGCCATTTTTGGCTTGGGGAGCATGTTGCTGCCGGTTTTGCAGGCCGCCGAACAACTGCGCCGGCAAGGCATTCATGCCATGGTGATAGACCCCCGTTGCGTCAAACCCCTGGATGAGGAGGTTATTCTCAAGGCTGCAGCCGGCTGCCGGAATCTGGTCACAGTGGAGGATCACGTTTTGGCCGGCGGATTCGGCAGTGCGGTCATGGAAACATTGCAGGAACACCGGAAGCCCTCCGGGCAAGTGCTGCGCCTGGGTTTTCCGGATGCATTCGTGGAACACGGTTTGCGGGAGGAGCTTTTGGCCAAATACGGGTTGGACGCAGAGGGCATAGCCAAAAGCGTGCGGCGCCTGCTTGCCGGAAAAAACCAGCCGGCGGCAAAACGGCGGCCGGCGGCAAAGAGAAAAAAATGAGCGCCAAGGACAAACTGCGGGTGGATCAGCTGGCGGTGGAGCGCGGGCTTTTTCCCAGCCGGGCCCAGGCACATGCCGCCGTTTTGGCCGGCGAGGTTTTTTCAGGGGACAGGTTGCTCACCAAACCGGGGCATTTGGTTAAACGCGATCTTCCGCTTTCCATACGCAGCCGGCGGCCGCGTTATGTCGGGCGGGGCGGGTACAAACTGGAAGGCGCATTGCGGGAATTTCATATTGATGTAAACGGCTTGTTGTGTTTGGATATAGGATCGTCCACAGGCGGATTTACTGACTGCCTGTTACAGCACGGCGCCAGGCACGTATGGTGCATCGATGTGGGCAAAGGGCAGTTGGACATGCATCTGCGCCAGGATGGGCGTGTAACCGTGCAGGAAGGCGTGAATGCCCGCTATCTTAAACCCGAGAATTTTCCGGAACCTTTTAATCTGGCGGTGATCGACGTGTCGTTCATTTCCCTGAACAAAATCCTGCCGGCGGTTTCGCTTTTGCTTCAGGCAAGGACGGGTTTTGCCCTGGCGTTGATCAAACCCCAATTTGAAGTCGGGCCTGCCGCCATCGGCAAGGGCGGCGTGGTGCGGGACAAACAGGCGCGCGAGGACGCCATCCAGCATGTGCTCGGCTGCCTGCCCGGATGCGGCCTGAAAAAGGCAGGAGTCAAGCCTTCCTGTTTGAAGGGAACGGACGGGAATCAGGAATATTTTCTTTGGGCGGAAAAAACGAAATGATTATTGAACTGACCGTGCGCAACATATCACTGATTGCCGAATTGCGGCTTGCGCTTGATCCCGGATTAAACATCCTCACCGGGGAAACCGGCGCCGGCAAATCCATCCTTTTGGGGGCGTTGTCGCTGCTGCTCGGGGAAAAAGCTTCCGGGGACATCATCCGCACGGGATGCGAAACCGCCAGCGTCGAGGCGGTCTGGCAGGCCGGTACCATACCGGAGGTGGAGGCGCTTTTGGAGGCCAGCGGCCTGCCTGCCTGTGAAGACCAGGCGCTCATCATCAAGCGGATGTTGTCCCGCAACGGCCGGGGCAAGTGTTTTGTCAACGGCAGTTACACCACCCTGGCGGTCTTGCAGCAGATCGGCGATGTCCTCGTTGATTTGCACGGCCAGCATGAACACCAGTCTTTGCTTCATCGCAGCCGGCAGCGGGACCTTTTGGACGCCTGGGGCGGGTTGTCGGAGCTGCGCGCGCGGGTGGCGCAAGCCTATGAACAGCTGCGGCGCTGCCGGGAAGCCCGGGAGCGCCTCACCATGGATGAGGCGCAGCGCGTGCGGCGCCTGGATATGCTGGATTTTCAAATCAATGAGATTGCAGCAGCCCGGCTGCAACCCGGGGAAGGCGAAGTATTAAACGAGGAGCGTTCGCGGCTGCAGCATGCCGAACGCCTGATCAACAATGTCCAGGAAGCCCTGGAGATTCTCCACCGCCGGGAGGGCGCTTCCGCCCGGGAGGGCATTTCTCTGGCGGCTGATATGCTTTCCGACCTTTCCCAATACGACACGGCCATGGGAGGAATGGCCGACGACCTGCGTTCCGCTGAAGCTGCGGTAGCCGATGTGGTCGGGCGCCTGGCCGATTTTGCGGATTCCTTTGAGGCGGATCCCGGACGTCTGGAAGCCGTGGAGGAACGTTTGGATGTCCTGGGCAAGCTTAAACGCAAGTACGGCGCTGCGGAGGAGGATATCCTGGCTTTCCACGAACAGGCGCGCCGCGAGCGCGAAAGCCTGGCCCAGCAGGACGAAGAGCTGGAACGGCTGGCCCGGGAGGAGGCCCAATCCGCGGAGCGGCTGGCGCTGGCGGCCAGAGCCTTGTCTGCGGCCAGGGAAAAGGCCGGGACGGAGTTGGCCCGGCGCCTGGAAAAAGAGCTTCTGGAGCTTGGATTCAAACAGGCGGTTTTTCACATTCAGGTCAGGCCCCGGGAGGATGCCCAGGGCTGGATCGCCTGGGATGGCAAGTCCTATCACTGCGGCCCTGCGGGAGCGGATGAAATTGAATTTGGCATTTCCCCCAATCCGGGCGAAGAGGTCCGGCCGGTGTCAAAAATAGCCTCCGGCGGGGAATTGTCCCGCATCATGCTGGCAATCAAGGTCATTGCCGCGCAGGCCTCACAAGTGCATACCATGGTTTTTGATGAAGTGGACGCAGGCATCGGCGGCGCCACGGCTGAAGCTGTGGGCCGCAAATTAAATGCCCTGTCCGGCCAAAACCAGGTGGTGGTGATCAGCCATCTGCCCCAGATTGCCCGCTTTGCACACAGGCACTTTCTGGTGCAAAAGGCGGTGGAGCACGGACGGACAGCCACCATGGTGACCGGGCTGGATGCGGAGGGACGTGTGCGGGAAATAGCCCGCCTGATGGCCGGAGACCAGCTTACAGAGACCGCCTTGCGTCATGCCCGGGAATTGATTGAAAAAAAATGACAATGCTTCAGTGCCAGCTGCGGAACCTGCATGTTGGCGCATTCCTGTTTTGCTGCCCGTGCCGCCTTCCCTCAAAGTCATAATTTCCTCATACAGCTGCTTGACAGCAAATAGCACCGGTGCTAGAGTGAAATGTTTTATCGCTGGCCCGAAAAAAAGGGTTTTTACCCGTTTTTTAGCACCCCCAAACAGCGCGGTGTAAAATATTGTGCTTCACAACGGTGCTGGTGAACGTCAAGAGAGCGTGGATCATGACGCAAAAAAAGAAGAAATATATCCTGAGAATAGACCCCAAGCGGTGCAAAGCCTGCGAATTATGCATTGATGCATGCCCGAAAAAGATCATGATCCTTTCGGATACCATCAATGAATTGGGATTTCGCGTGGCTGCCTGCATGGATGAAACGCAGTGTAGCGGTTGCCTGGCCTGTGCGCAGGTATGCCCGGACGTGGCCATAGAAATAGACAAGGAATCAGAAACATGAGCCAGACGATTTTCATGAAGGGGAATGAGGCCATGGCCGAGGCGGCCATCCGCGCCGGGTGCCGTTTTTATTTCGGCTACCCCATCACCCCGCAAAACGAGGTCCCGGCCTACATGTCCAGGCGGATGCCGGAGGTCGGAGGCACTTTTCTCCAGGCCGAATCCGAATTGGCTGCCATCAATATGGTCTTCGGCGCGGCGGCGGCCGGCGCCAGGGCCATGACCTCCTCTTCTTCCCCGGGGATATCACTAAAGCAGGAGGGCATTTCCTACATGGCCGGCTGCGAACTGCCCGGGGTGATTGCCAACATTGCGCGCGGCGGCCCGGGCTTGGGCAACATTTCCCCGGCGCAAAGCGATTACTGGCAGTCCACCCGGGGCGGAGGGCATGGCGACTACCGCACCATCGTGCTTGCTCCGCATACAGTCACCGAACTGGTCGAACTGACCATGGATGCTTTTGATCTGGCCGACTTGTACCGGAATCCGGTCCTCGTTTTGGCTGAAGGATTGCTGGGCCAGATGATGGAAAGAGTCTTTTTTCCGGATCCTGAAAAAAGGCAGTTGGTCGGGCTGTTGCGCGGGCGCTCCCTGCCGGCCAAGGATTGGGCCTTGACCGGGGCCAAAGGGCGGAAACCGCAATTCATCAAGTCCCTGCTGATGCGGCCCGGAGCCTTGGAGGAGCACAATTTCAAACTGGCGGAAAAATACGCGCTGATTGAAAGGGAAGAAGCGGCGGCCGAGGAAATAGACTGTGAAGAGGCGGATATCATTCTTACCGGCTATGGAACCTGCGCCCGCATTGCCAAACGGGCCAAAGAAATGCTGGCTGCCCAAGGCATTAAAGCCGGGATTTTCCGGCCCATAACCCTGTGGCCCTTTCCCGCCAAGCGCCTGGCAGCCCTGGCCCGGGAACAAAATAATTTTCTGGTGATTGAGATGAGTCTGGGACAATATATCGAGGACGTTCAACTGGCCGTGGCGCAGGTCAAATCCCTGCAGGAGGCGAAGATTCAATTGCTCGCCCGCCCCGGCGGCGGGGTGCCGTATCCGGAGGAAATCGTCGGGCGTGTCCGGGAGATGTTGCCATGAAACAGGAACCAGTTTTTTCACGCACTCCGGGCCTGCAGGATGCTGTCACCAGCTACTGTTCGGGTTGCGGACACGGGGTGGCGCATCGCCTGCTGGCCGAGGCGCTTGATGAACTCGGGGCCTTGGACAGAACCATTGCCGTGGCTCCGGTGGGTTGCGCGGTGTATGGCTACGATTATTGGAATTTCGACACCACTGAAGCAGCGCACGGCCGGACCCCGGCCGTGGCCTCGGCAATCAAGCGCGTGCTGCCCGACCGCCTGGTGATCAGCTATCAGGGTGACGGTGATCTGGCTTCCATCGGCATGGCGGAAATTATCCATGCCGCCAACCGGGCGGAGTGCATTACCGTCATCTTTATTAACAACACCAATTACGGCATGACCGGCGGACAGATGGCCCCCACCACCTT
>JAFGIQ010000326.1 GCA_016929575.1 candidate division FCPU426 bacterium | reverse complement strand
GACATGCCGTATTCGCACACCATGCGGTGCGCGATATCCGTGGCCCGTTCCAAGTCGTTGGCCGCGCCCGTGGAAATTTCGTGAAACACAATTTCTTCGGCTGCGCGTCCGGCCAGCAGGACGGAAATGTCTCCCAGCAATTCCTCCTGCATGGTTAAAAACCTGTCTTCCAAAGGCAGTTGCAAGGTGTATCCCAGGGCCGCATGGCCCCGGGGGATAATGGAGACTTTGTGCACCGGATTGGTTGCAGGAATAAATTTGGCCACCAAGGCATGCCCTGATTCATGATAGGCAATGACCTTTTTTTCGGTCTCGGAGATAACCCGGCTTCTTCTTTCAGGTCCGGCCAAGACCCGCTCGATGGATTCTTCCATCTCGGACATGGACACCGCGCGTTTATTCCGGCGCGCGGCCAAAAGCGCGCCCTCATTGATCAGATTGGCCAGATCCGCGCCGGAAAAACCCGGCGTCCTTCGGGCCAGCAGCTGCAGATCCACATCCTCACCCAAGACCACGCCTTTGGTATGCACTTTAAGAATGCCCACGCGCCCCAGCAGATCCGGCCGGTCCACCACCACCTGCCGGTCAAACCGGCCCGGCCGCAGCAAGGCCGGGTCCAAAACATCCGGACGGTTGGTGGCGGCAATCAATATGACTCCGGAATTGGTCTCAAACCCATCCATCTCCACCAAGAGCTGGTTTAAAGTCTGCTCGCGTTCATCATGCCCGCCGCCGAGTCCGGCGCCGCGATGTCTGCCGACAGCATCGATCTCGTCAATGAAGATGATGCAGGGGGCGTTCTTTTTCCCCTGGTCAAAAAGATCCCGCACCCTGGAAGCGCCGACCCCCACGAACATTTCCACAAAATCAGACCCCGAAATACTGAAAAAAGGCACTCCGGCCTCGCCGGCAATGGCCCTGGCCAGCAGTGTCTTTCCTGTTCCCGGCGGCCCGAGCAGCAAAACCCCCTTGGGAATTTTTCCTCCCAGCCTTTGAAACTTGCTGGGATCCTTGAGATACTCGATGATTTCCTCCAAATCCTGTTTGGCCTCGTCCACGCCCGCCACATCCGCAAATGTCACCTTGGGACGATTGGAGGGGGTTTGCAATTTGGCCTTGCTTTTGCCGAAAGACATGGCCCCGCCGGCGCCGCCTTGCATCTTGTTCAAGTAATACAGCCAAAAAAGGATGAACACAATGACCGGACCCCAGGAAAAGAAAAAAGTGGCCAGCCATTGCATGCCTGAAGTTTGCGGCAATTTGCTGGAGATATCCACTCTTTTATCATGCAGCAAATTAAATAAAAACGGGTCGTCAATGGGAGCAATCAGGCTGAAGGAAGAATTGTCTTTTCTCTTGCCGGTGATTTCCTTGGCAGCCTGTTCTTTTTGCACAATAACCACTTTGGCTATTTCGCCGCGTTCGACATCCTGCAAAAATTCCGAATAATTATATTGTTTTTGGCCCATATGCTTGGGAATATTGATGTAATTGACCAACATAATCACAACCACAAAAATAAGCAGCCAAAAACTTAATGTTTTTAAGGAATTATTCACTTACTTCCTCCCGCAGCCAAACCGACTATGATTTGTAAATCATCACGTGTTATTACCGACAGTTGCAGATTTTTTTATCCTAGCATACTGCCTGGGGGCTGGCAACTTTAAATATTTTCCATTTTTATCATATGTATAATCCTGCTCGCCTGCTCCAGCTTGTTGCTGCCCTGCACCTGCGTGTATGGAAAAAACCGCCTTGTTGTCTTTGCCGCGGTTGTGTCTCATTGCCATCTCATGCTCTTATTTTGTAATGGTGCCATCAATCATGGCCAGCAGACTGCAAGGTGTTGTTGTTTTTAAATATCCTTATTTTATAGACTTTTTTAGTACTGCGGGCAATGGCAATTTTTTCCGACATCGGCCCTTGAAACACCCATAAAACCTCTTGCCCGGCAGCCAGCAACGGCCATTGCTGTTGGGCCTGCCCTGATATTTTCATTTCCGCCAGCACCTTTTTCACTGCCTTCCTTTTCCGCTTCATCCCCAAGACACGGATATAATCCCCGGATTGAAAAGAACGCAGTTGTACCTTGGCTGGCCACTTTCCGGCGTCCGCATAAATGAAGGAGGGTTTTATTTTCTTCCGTTTGACGCGCCGGGGCATGGCGGTTGTTGTCACTTCGACCCCGTAGGGCATCTCCGGGTTCAGGGTTACACCGTGCTTTAGGAACATGGAGTAGGCTTGTGAAGGCTGCGCCGGGCGGGGTTGACAAATACGCAGTTCCTTGTGGTCGGTTTGCGCCCTCCAGCCGCCGGGCAGGCTCAGGCCGGCATGCCCTGCTTTGGCGGTTTGGTTGAGCCGTTTCAGATGCACGGTCGATTTCTGCGGAATACCCAAATGCTCCCACATATTGTTCAGCACCCGGTATTGCAAGGCGGCGGGAAGCTTCTGCCACTGCACCCGGTCTATCGCCACGCACATTTTTTCCTGACGGCGCACCGCCAGCCGCCAGGCCCGCTGCGCCAGTTTCTCCAGCAGCGCATCCTCCTCCGCAAAGACTTCGCTGCTGGCCGCCAAAGCCGCACGCAAGCGCGGATGCCGCCAAATTTTTTCCATATAGGGCAAAAGCCGGTGGCGGACGAGATTGCGCATATAGTGCAGGTCATGGTTGCTTTTATCCTCGCGCCATTTGATCCGGCGCCGGTGCAGATAGCTGCAAAGATCCGCTTTGGCTATGCCCAGCAACGGGCGCAGGAGTTGCAGGGACCGCGGCGCATCAGGATGGGGAAAGGGCCGTGCCGGCCGCAAGGCAGCCAGCCCCCGGCCTCCGGCTCCGCGGACGAGGTTGAGCAACAAAGTCTCCGCCTGATCGTCCTGATGGTGCGCCAAGACCACGGCCTGCGCCTGCACGTTGCGGGCAGCATCCAAAAAACAATCATGGCGTATCAGGCGCCCGGCGGTTTCCAGGGACAGTCCTCTTTTTTTCGCGACTTTATCCGCATGGCTGTGATAGACGCGGCAGGAAATGCCAAGATCACGGCAGTGTCTTTCCACCACCGCCATATCCGCATCCGCCGCCCGCCCGCGCAATCCATGGTGCACGTGCACGGCCAGTATGCGCGACCGCGCCTGGGGCAGGCAATCCATCAGCAGATACAGCAATGCCAGCGAATCCGCCCCGCCGGAAACCCCGACAACCAGGTTGCCGCGGGCGGGCAAAAGGGAAACCAGCGAGGCCTGTGCCTGTGGACCGGCATGCGACATGGTTTTCAATTTAAAAGAATTTCCGGACCCAGGGAATCGATTACCAATTGCCGCCAGCGGCGATAAACCACGCGGTTTAAAAAATCAACCGGATTGTAATCATCCGTACAAGGACGCGCCGGCTGCAATCCCGACAAATCCACGGCCAATCCCCGCAATTCATCCCAGGTGGCATCGTTTTGCGGCTCAGGACACACCGGGCTGTCGCCGGCGACAAACACAATGTTGGAAAACTGATACTTCGGTTCCCGGAAATAGGTATGGCACCAGCCAAAAGCTGAGTGGAGCGTGGCATTGACCGCAGCCGCGCCGCCGCTGTGCGGCCCTTGCACATAGCCCACAAAATTGAGGGTGGCGATACCCTGGTCATTCAGCAGCCTTTTGGCTTCCTGGAAAAACTCGCGCGTCAGCATATGCGAAGGTGCGGACTCGCCGTTGAAGGTGTTTAAAACAATAACATCATATTTATTTTGGCAGTGGCGCACAAAACGCCGTCCATCGTCCAGGTGTATCTTGACCTTGTCGGGGTCAATGCCAAAATAGGTGGTCGCCACCTTGATGATCTTTTTGTCTATTTCCACCACCTCCACCGTAAAACCCCTGGCCAGCAGGCTGTGAATGACGTTTCCCCCGCCCAAGCCGAGCACCACGGCCGTGCGCGCCTGCGGATGATAACGCGCAATCGCGTTGCTCATATCCTCCACATAGGGCGGCATGGACGTATGGGTTTTAAAATCATCCCCGGATTGCGTAACCCCGTCGACCAGCAGCACATGTTTTTTATTGCCCACTTCCAGGACTTTGATCTCGCCGTAAAAACTCGTCGTCTTATGGATGACCTTCAACCGGGCGTTGATGCTCTGCCTTTCCGGCGCGCGCGGAAAAAAATAGGTGAACAGGGCGGCGAGCGCAACCACCAGCATGAACAACGGCCAGCGCCGGGAGCGCAGAAGTAAAAAATAAAGCAGCGGCAGAAAAAGCAGGGTCAATCCCAACGCAACCAGAATCGTGCTGAGACGAAAAGTCGGTATCAGATAAAATCCCATGGTCAGGGTGCCGATAAAACTGCCCAGGGTGGAGACGGCATATAACAATCCCACCCGCGAACCGAGTTTTTCAAATTGATCCGTGAACAATTTCGTGGCATAAGGGCTCACCATACCGAGCAAAAAAAGCGGCATCCCAAAAAGCAAGGCGCTCCCCACCAGCACGCCGCTTCTCACCCCAAACCCGCTGGCAAAGGTCAGAAAGGGATTCCGCCAGACCGGTATCAGCAGGGTAAAGGCGGCGGCAAGCAAAATCGCGAGATAAAGATACTCCGGCCGGCGCAGCGCATCCGCCCAGCGGCCGCCCAGCCAGTATCCGGCTGCCAAAGCCAGCAGGGTCACGGTAATGAGGGCCGACCAGACATAAATCCCCACGCCGAAAAACGGCCCCACCACGCGCGTGCCCACCACCTCCAGCATCATGATTACGTTGCCGGTAATAAAAATCGTCGTCATCAACATCCATACCGGGATTGACCTAGCATCGTTTTTTTCTGCCATTATTCCTCTCCTCCTGTCAATACGCCTCCCTGGCGTAATACTTCCACTGCCAGCTCCACTTTGCCAAACGCCGCCGAAACCTGGACGCCCTGAATCGCACTGCGAATTTTACGCAACGCCTCCCCGGCAATGGCCACGCCTTCCTGCTGTGCTTCAGACCCCGAGCCTTTGGCGCGCATTCTTTCCATAATGGCGGCCGGTACGCTGGCGCCGGGCACTTCATTGTTCATGAACTCGGCGTTTTTATAGGAAACCAGCGGCCAGACGCCGGCGATCACCGGGATGCCAAGTTTTTTTATGCGATCCTGAAACCTCAGAAAAATCTCCGGATCAAACACCGGCTGGGTAATCATAAATTCCGCACCTGCGTCTATTTTCTGATGCAGGCGTTTGATTTCCTCATCCAAATTGATGGCCCCCGGATTCACCCCCACGCCTTTCACAAACGAGAGCGGCGCCGGGATCGGATTGCCGCCCACATCCTGGCCCTGGTTGAGCCTGGTGACAATCCGCGTCAACCCAATGGAATCAACGTCAAATACGGCCGTAGCCTCCGGATAATCACCCATCTTGGGCGGATCGCCGGTAATAATCAGGAGGTTGCGGATGCCGGCAGCATGCAACCCCAGCAAGTCGGATTGCATGCCGATGATATTGCGGTCCCGGCAGGTATAATGCAGCACGGTTTCTATGCCCACCTGTTTTTCAATAAGCATGGCCAGGACCATGGGTGACAAGCGGGCCGAAGCGCGGGGTCCATCGGGAATGTTCACCGCGTCAATTCCGTGCTTTTGCAAATACATGCATTTTTCGATTGTTCCCAGCGGATCCGCACTGCGCGGCGGTGTAATCTCCACCGATGTGACAAAACGGCCGCTGGCCAGCTTTTCGCCCAAACGGGATTTTTTCTCTGTGGCCATCTCCGCCACCGTATGCTGGCACACCCCGCCCGGGGTTTCTCTGTGCGCACTGTGGCGTCCCGGGAAAAGGGCGCGGATGGATGAACGCATGGCCTTGGTGTGCTTGGGCGCAGTACCGCAACAGCCGCCGACAATGCGGGCCCCGGCCTGAATGAAGCGCTTGGCATATTCGGCCATGTACTCAGAAGATGCCAGATAAAAATACCGGCCGTCCACGATCTTCGGCATGCCGGCATTGGGCTGGCAGGAAATCGGCTTGGCGGACAAGCGCACGGCCTTTTCCAGCAGGGTCATCATGTCCGCCGGGCCGGTGGAGCAGTTGAAGCCCAAGGCGTCCACGTCCAGTTTATCGGTCTCGCAGATAAAGGTGTCGACCGTGGTGCCGATGGCGGTTTCGTTTTTTTCATTGAAAGTCGCCTGCGCCACCAGCGGCACCGGGGAAAAGTCGCGCAGGACAGCCACCGCCAACTGGAGTTCCTTCATGTCTGTAAAGCTTTCCAATACGATCACATCCGCTCCGGCATCCACCAGAGCCTGCAGCTGCTGCCGGTACCAGGCTTGCGCCTCTTCCGGCGCAATGGGCCCCAGCGGCTTGAGGTAGGCGCCCAAAGGGCCGACTGCTCCAGCCACCAAAACCTTGCTGCCGGTGGTTGCCGCCCGCGCCAGCTTCACTGCCGCTTGGTTGATTTCCTCCACCTGGGCTTCCAGGCCGAATCCTTTCAATTTATAGCCGTTGGCGCCAAAGGTGTTGGTCTCCAGCACATCACAGCCGGCTTTCACGTATTCCGCATGGATATCCGAAACCATTTTGGGCGCGGAAAGGTTGAGGCCCTCGTAGCATTGATTGATATAGGCGCCTTTTTTATAGAGCATGCTGCCCATGGCGCCATCAAAGAGGATAATCCCTTCAGCGAGTTTTTGTCTGAACGCGTAGGTCAAGCGTTCGCCCCCCCTTTTCAGTTTCCGCTCTGTTTCTGTCCGCGGGTGGTTTCAGGCAACCGCTGAACACATCCCCTGCGCTGCCGTGTTTTTAACCAGGACAAAGTGCTGATTCCCTATGTTTTTACTCCACCCGGTAAAAAAGCACAAGCAGAAAGCGCGGGCAAAACCGGATCAAGACAATATATCTAAAACCACCAACGCGGGCGTGCTTTTAACAAGCACACCGCAAACCCTCGCGGGACCAATCTACTTTGCTCTTCACCCGAGCATTTGTAAAATCATTTCTTTATCCAACAGCTTAATTTCCCGTCGGTCTTCCAAAAACCGTTCCACATCGCTGCGCACGTGGCGGAAATCAATGGTTTTCAGCCTTTCCATCATCATTTTTTTATAATTTTCCTTGGTAAATCCAAAATCTTTCTTCTGTGTTTGTCGCACGGCGTTGTTGAGCAAGGCCATATTGGGATCAACTTTTTTTCCCAAATACCACACCAAATCATAGAAATCCCGGCCTTTGACATATTTTCTAAAAAAACACGCATGCAATTTGGTCGCGTACAGGGACGGCAAATCAAAATGCCTGACTGCAAAAACATACGATTTGGTCACCGGTGTTACCAGTACATTCCCGCCTCGGGGCGGCTTGGCATCAATTTCAAGTTTAATGGCCAGCTTTTGGCTTGGCAGGGGCGAAAGCCCCAGATCGTACAGCAGTCCGGGAAATTTTATAAAACCGCCGTATACAACATTATCCTTTTGCATCTTGATTTCCGTGGTTAAACCGTTTTTATCCAGTTCATATGCCAATGCCCGGATAAGCTTTTCCAAATGGAATCCCCGTTTTTGAATCAAACTGAAATCAATATATTCACTGTATCTTTTTAAATCAAAAAGGATCCGGAGGGCAGTCCCTCCCACAAAAGCCAATGATTGAAAAAAATCATGATCAAACATGATCTTGAGTGCCATAATCTGCAAATATTCGCGGATCCGGTTGATCTTTTCCTCCCGCGACAGATCACCATCAATTTGCTGTTGCAGCACTT
>JAFGIQ010000325.1 GCA_016929575.1 candidate division FCPU426 bacterium | reverse complement strand
TTCCCGGTATTTCTGGAACTGCAGGAATTTTAAAAACTTCTCATAGTCCGGATCCTGCCCGACATCCGCTGCCGCCGCCGGCACGGGGGTGGGGGCGGCGGGGGGGAGAATGGATGCTTCGGCGGGGAGGGGGGCATCTATTTTCCAGCTGGCGGACAAGCTGAGGCGGTGCGAGCCCCAGGTGTCCGCGAGATAGAAGGGATAAGAAAAGGCATAATCCAATTGTACGGCCAGGGGCCGGCCTGGAAGCCCGTAGCGCAAACTCAGTCCGGAGGTAACGCTGTCCGTGCTGATGCCGGCCCGCAAGGCAAAGATCCGCCGGATGAGCCAGCTTTCCATCCCGAGTTTGGCCGTGTAGATATTGTCGCGGGCGGTCATTTCACACTGCGTCAGGAAATCCTCGATATAGGCGCCCGGAAAGCGGAGGTGATAGGCAACTCCCAGCCGGAACACCGAAGGCACATATTCCCGGACCGTCAGACCCATATCCGGGGGGATGATGTTGTCAACGGCAAAACCAAGGTAAAAGTCGTCGAAAAGAACAGCCCGCAGACCCAGATCCAAAGACACCCCTATTTTCTGGCGTTCAGGAAAAAGCCAGTTGTCGCTGGTATATTCATTTGCAGCCACGGACCATTGCAGGAGTTTGATGCTGATGCCGCCGTCCAGGGCGACGCCCTGGGGCCAGACTTTTACGGGCAGCAGGCGGCGGCCGTAGCCGAGCGCAAAGGTGTTTTCAGCATAGAGCAGGGAAGCATAGCGGAGCCAATAGGCAAAGAGTCCTCCTTGAATGAGGGGCCAGGGAGAGGCTGCGGCCAGAAAATGATAGCCCGAGGAGTCTTTTTCTCCTGTATACAGGCGGGTATCCAATTCGGAATATAGGCCGGCATACATGCCCATGACTTCCACTCCTGGCAGTTGGGCCAGGCCGGCGGGATTAAAGAGCACGGCGTTGATGTCATCCGCCACGCTGACAAAAGCCTCACCCATGCCGGCAGGCCGGGCGCCATAGGCTGCATCCTGGAAGTAGGCCTGCGCCTCAGGCGCAAATAAAAGGCTCAAAAGGATTGCCGTGTGCAAAAGAACCGCCGGTGAAAAGATATCGCCGGCAATATCAACGCTGTGCGGACGTTTATTGTTTTTCGCCATTATTTTATCAACACCACCTTGCCGGTGATCCGCCGGTTGGCTTCTGCTTCAATTTGGAAAAAATACTCCCCGCCTTCGCACAGATTGCCGAAATCCGTGCGGCCGTCCCATTCGTCCTCACTGTTTAGGGTCCTGACGATCTGGCCTTTGATATTGAAAATGCGGATGCGATAAGGGGAGCCGGTTGCCGGGGAAAAATGAAAATATGTTTTTTGGCCGCGGGTGGGCACGAAGGGATTGGGTGCGGCATAGCCTTCGCGCGCGGAAGCCGGAACAGAGGACGCCGCCGTGGCAGTGGCGCTGGCCGTGGGCGTGACAGTGGGGGTGGGCGGAAAGGCGGCCTGCTTGACATAGATTTGATTATGGGAGCCGTCGGATTCCTGCCAGGCGACATAGACCCTGTCATCCGCCGCAGCCAGGCAGGGAGCAGTGGCCCCCTGGTTGGCATCGAGTTGCAGCGGGGCCGGATCATTGCCCATGCCTTGCCAGTCAGCGCCGTTGTAGTAGCGCATCTGAATATAGCGCTCCGGTCCGGCGGTGTTTTGCTCCTGCCAGACCAGGCAAGGCACATTGCCGGCCACAGCCACGCCCGGATAATAAGCCGTATGATCGAAGTAAGTGATCAGGCCGTCCGGTTCATTTTCCAGGCGCTGCCACTGGCTGCCCGTAAAGGCCTTGATGCGGATGCCGAAGCGTCCGTCGAGCTTTCTTTCCCGCCAAGCAATATAGGGGGTGCTGCCATTGCCGGCTATGGCGGGATTCAAGGCGTGGTAATCCGGGTTGGCATTGACATTCAAACTTGCCGCTGTCCCGGAGGCATAGGCCCATTGGCTGCCTGAATAGCACTTGGTATAAATGCTCTGAGTGTGGGCAATGCCTTTTTCCTCCTGCCAGGTGACATGGGGAGTGGTTTGCACAAAGGCGATACGGGCGCTGACAGCATTGGTGTTGGGATCGTCATTGAGGCAGTCCGTGGCGCCGCTGACAGGCAGCCATTCATAGCCATTGAAATATTTGGCGAAGATTTGTTTGTAGGTCGACCATTCGTGCCAGACCACATAGGGGGCATTGTTGGCAATGGCAATGTCAGGTAAATAAGCCGAGTTGTTGGCATCCATGTTTAAAGCGGCGGCCCCGACCTGGGCCCAGGATCCATAGGTGCAGGCTTTTACGTAGACTTTGTATATTTCCGCCCAGGTTACATAGGGAACGCCATTGGCAACCGCCAGCCGGGGGTAGAAGACATTCAGACTGGGGGAGAAATTAAGGGGCTGCCTGGCAGGGTCAAGCAACACCCAGCTGGAGCCGTTCCAGTATTTGACAAATATATTGTAGCGGTTGGCGCTGGTGTCAAGTTCGGACCACGCCACGTATGGCGTATGCCCGTCAATCGCCAGGCAAGGATCGCTGGCTTCATGGTTGCCATCAAAGTTGAGGCTCCCGCCCAGCTGGGTCCAGGCAGCATATACCGGCGCGGCCAGGCATGTTTCCAGCAGCAGTCCGCAAAAGAAAAGGATGTGTTTTTGATCCAACATAGAGCCTCCCTGCCCGGGGTCGCAGATGCTGTTTAAAATTATGCCTTATCCGGCTGAAAAATTCGACTGAAATTTTATCCTGTCGGTCAAAGCAGGTGGGCCATGTCCTTGATCTGCAGGGCGTCATAGGGTTTTTTTAAAAATGCGCAGGCCAAAAGCCGATGCATGCATTCCTGCACCCGGAGCGTATAATCCCAGTGCATCAGAATGATACCGGCCTTATACTGCAGCGGCGTGAAGGCATTCTGCCGGCCAAGCCATTCGCAGACAAGTTCGGCGTCCAGAAAAGCCAGGCGGAAAAAATCGTTTTCCAAAAGGTCATGCAAAGCGCAGCCTGAGGAGTGCAAGTATACATTGGAAATACCCAGGATGCCGAGGTAATTTTTTAAAAGCTCGGCCAGATCAAGGTTGCGGTCTGCAATTAAAATGCGGTGCAGCAGCTGGGAGGGCATCTTTTCCTCTGGTGTAACCTGTTGTCTGTCTTCATGACCAGCCTGTCAAGCAAAGCCTGGCGCCATTTAGGCAGTTATAATTGTATATATGCAGGAATGATGCCAATATTTTATGGTGGCTATGGATCTGGGGGAGCATGAAAGAGGCCAAAAGCAATGGTTTTTTATTTTACCAGCGGCCAATGCAGGCGGAAGGCAAAAGCCGCGGCTTTTATAATGAAAGCCGGATTCCTTGACAGGGTAAAAAATCAAGGCAGGCCCAGACGCTTCATGATCTGGTGCAATTGCTGGTAATTCTTTATGCCGATGGCATTGGCAGTCTCTATTTTCTGATGACGGTGTTTGTGCAAATGGTATTCCAGGTAGGCTTTTTCCCGGGCCGCAGAGTCTGTCTTGAGTTTTTGCTTGAAGGCAACATAATCCATCTCCCAGTCCCCGCCTGTTCCCGGCTGCATCGAAACAGCAGGTGCGGTTTTTCCGGCAGGCGCCTCCCGTGGCGGCAGATCCTGCATGGTCAGCAAAGGCCCCAGGCAGTTTTTCACGCCCTGTTCCATGACTTTTTTTAGTTCGCGGACATTTCCCTCCCAAGGATGCCGGGAAAAACAGGCGAGTACATCGGCAGCAATGGTTTCAACGGACTTGTGATAACGGTTGTTAAACAACAAGCGGAAATGGTCCGCCAAAAGCGGAATGTCCTCCGGATGGTCCCGAAGCGGGGGGTTGACAATGACATGGTTGTGCAGGCGGTAATAGAGGTCCTTGCGGAAACGGCCTTTTTCCACCATGTTTTTTAAATCGCGATTGGTGGCTGCGAGGATGACAATATCCAGGGAAATGGGCGTGGTGCCGCCCACGCGGGTGATGGTTTTATTCTCCAGCAGGGTCAGCAGTTTGGCCTGCTGGGTAGGAGGGAGTTCGCCGATTTCATTTAAAAAGGCGATTCCCTTGTCAGCCTCTTCAATCAGGCCTTTTTTATTCTGGCGCGCGCCGCTGAAAGCGCCGGCCATGTACCCGAACAATTCCGCCTCAAAAAGGCTGTCATTGATCTTGGTACAATCGATCATATAAAAAGGAGCCCGGGCGCGCGGACTCAAACGGTGCAGGGTTTTGGCCACCAGATCCTTGCCAGTGCCGGTTTCCCCCAGAATGAGGGTGTCGCCTTCCGCCTGTGCTGCCTGCAGGATGCTTTTTACCAGGTTCATCATGATCCGGGAACGGCCCAGGATGAGGTCCTGGACCGGGGGCTCCAGCGCAGGGGCGGGAGCGGCGGCGCGTTGAAGGTATCGCCTGATTTTATTCAAAAAGCCCTGCAAATCGTCTACGGGTTTGACTTCATAATCATCCGCGCCCTGTTGCATGAGTTCAATCAGCAGCTGGGTGTCGCCCACGCCGCTGACGACGATCACAGGCAGAGCGGACTGAGGCCAGCGGGACCGAAGCTGCGCGAGGACCTGGGCGCCGCTGCGGTCGTCGTCCGC
>JAFGIQ010000324.1 GCA_016929575.1 candidate division FCPU426 bacterium | reverse complement strand
ATATCCATCTGTAGAAAATCGTTGTAGGATTTTTTTTGAATTTCCATCAAATTCGGAACATTCATTATTTCGGGAATGCGGTTGAAGAAAATGCGGTTTCTTGAATTGACAAAGGTTTTGGGCATGCAGTGTCCTCCTTGCCCTCCAGATTGAAAAAAACCTATCCGCGGTAAAAATGTTTTTGTGTTTTATAGCCAGATTGGATAAGTGAAAAATAGAAAGAGAATGATAATATATAAATAAACTATATGTCAAGGAAAATCTTTGAATTTATATTTTTTATATTCATTCTGACAAATTCCATGTCAGCCTTGCTGTTTTCGGTGAAAAAGCTTGTTTTTTCATCCTTTTATTACTTTCAACCCTTTTTGCACCAAAAAATTCACTGCTTTTTTCCATTGCGCCGGTGTGGGCGGTTTCAAAGCTGCCAGTGAATAGCGCAATCCCAATTCCTTCCACTTGTGCATGCCCAAACGATGATACGGTATCAGTTCAACCGGCGGCACCTCCGCCAAGGAAAGGGCGTAGGCAGACAGATTTTCCAGCTCTTTTTTTGAATCGTTTACACCGGGCAGCAATACTCTGCGGATTACCAGCCGGCCTGGCGCTTGCGCCGCCAGTCTTCCGAAAGCCAGCACCGGCGGCAGTGGTTGTCCGGTCAATAACAGGTGCGTTTCCTCCACGCTGGATTTGACGTCAAGCAAAACGATGTCTGTTTCCGCCAACAGGCGCTGCGCCCTAGCCAAGGAACAGCTCCCGTTTGTATCCAGTGCCGTATTAAGCTTCAGGCGATGTGCACACTGAAAAAGGGCCAGCACAAACCGCGCCTGTAATGTTGGTTCCCCGCCAGAAACCGTAATGCCTCCGCCCCGCTGGCGCAGATACGGCAGCAAAGGCTCCAGCCGTTGGTGCGCCTCCTTGATAGACATGCGCCTGGAACCGGTGGCTGTCCAAGTGTCCGGGTTTTGGCAGAAGGTGCACCGAAAATTGCATCCTGCCAAAAAAAACACGCACCGCAGTCCCGGCCCGTCCTGCGTACCGAGAGTTTCCACAGAATGTACCCGACCAATGGGTGATTTGGTCATCATGGTCCGGCCTGTCTGACCCGTCTGATTGGTCCGACTGGTCATAGAAGGTCAGACGGGTCAGACCGGTCTTTTTTTTATCACATCATTTCGTGGAAGGTCCTGCGCAAAATCTCTTCCTGGTGTTCCTGCGACAGCTTGGTGAAGTGTACGGCGTAGCCGGAAACCCGAATAGTAAGCTGGGGGTATTTTTCCGGATGACGCATGGCATCCTTCAACAAAGCGCGATCCAAAACATTGACGTTGATGTGATGCCCGCCTTTGGTGAAATATCCGTCCAAAATGCCAATCAGGTTTTCAGAACGCGTATTTTCATCCCTGCCCAACGCCTGCGGCACGATGGAGAAGGTGTTGGAAATGCCGTCCTGGGCTGCATAATACGGCAGCTTGGAAATGGAATTCAGACTTGCCAAAACGCCGTTTTTCTCGCGCCCATACATGGGATTGGCTCCCGGGGCAAAGGGCTCTCCTTTTTTACGGCCGTCCGGCGTGGCTCCCGTCTTTTTTCCGTATAAGACATTGCTGGTGATCGTCAATATGGACAGCGTTGGATTCGCCCGCCGGTAGATCGGATGTTTCCTCAGCTCGGTAATGAACGTGATGATCAGGTCGCGGGCCCGATTGTCTGCGCGTTCATCGTCGTTGCCAAAAGCCGGATATTCTCCCTTGATTTTGAAATCCCTGGTCAACCCGCGTTGGTCGCGGAGTGCCTCGACTTTGGTATAGCGGATGGCGCAGAGCGAGTCGACCACCACCGAAAGCCCGGCAATGCCAAAAGCCATCAGCCGGTCGAGCTCTGAATCCAACAAAGCCATTTGTGCGGCTTCATAATAATAGCGGTCGTGTGACCAGTGAATTACATTCATGATATTCACATATTTGCCGGCCAACCAGCTTAATACACAGACAAAATTTTCATGCACCTGGTCATAGTTCAAGTATTTGCCTCTCAAAGGCGCCACATTGGGCACCACTTTTTCGCCGAAAATCTCATCCCGGCCTTCGTTGAGCGCCAGCAGCAACGCCTTGGCCAGGTTGCAGCGCGCGCCGAAGTATTGAATCTGGTTGCCGGCTTTCAGCAGCGAAACGCAGCAGGATATGCCGTAGTCGTCTCCGGCGATGGGACGCATCAAATCGTCATTTTCAAACTGCAGGCTGCTGGTGTGGATGGCCACTTCAGATACAAAGGTCTTCCATGGTTCCGGCAGGCGTGGTGAATAGAGCACGGTCAAGTTCGGCTCCGGTGCCGAGCCCAGGTTGCGCAGGCTCTGCAGGAAGCGGTAGTCCGTCTTGGTAACCTTGGTGCGGCCGTCGCTTGCCATCCCGCCCAGGACCAGCGTGATCCATACCGGATCGCCCGCAAAAATCTGGTCATACTCCGGAGCCCGCAGTTGGCGGATCAGGCGCAATTTAATGGTAAAAGCATCGATCAATTCCTGCGCCTGTCTATCGGTGATAAAAACGGCTTTCACATAGCGGGAGAGGTAGATGTCAAAAAACGCCGACAGGTGTCCGATGGACATCGCCGCCCCGTCCGATTCTTTGGCTGCGGCCAGATACGCCAAATACGTCCATTGGATGGCCTCGCGGGCGGATACGGCCGGCCGCTGCAGAGGCACGCCATATTGCCGGCCCAGTGCGATCATTTCCTCCAACGCCTTGATCTGGCTGGAAATTTCCTCCCGCCAGCGGATGTTTTTCGTATCCATGACATTATCCGCCTTCAGCAGGTCGTTTTGTTTCTCCGTGATGAGCCGGTTGATGCCGTAGAGTGCAACCCGCCGGTAATCCCCAATAATGCGGCCCCGGGCATAATTATCCGGCAATCCGGTGATAATACCCAATCTCCGCAGGGTTTTCATCTCCTCCGTATAGATGGCAAACACCGCGTCGTTATGCGAGGTGCGGTATTTGGTGTAGATTTCAATCACACGGGGATTGAGCGTAACCCCGCGGGCAGCGCAGGCTTTTTCCACCAGGCGAATGCCTCCGACGGGCTTGATGGCACGGCGCAGGGGTTTGTCGGTTTGCAAACCCACAATCAATTCGTTTGCCTTGTCGATATATCCTGGCGCATGCGTGGTGATGCCGCTGGGGGTGTTGACGTCAATATCCAAAACCCCGCCGCGCTCCTGCTCTTCCTGCATGAGCTTTGCCACCTTGCGCCACACTTTTTTCGTCCGCGGCGTTGCTGCCTGCAAGAAATCAGGGCCTTCCTCGTAAGGAGTGTAATTACGGTAAATAAAATCCTGCAGGTCAATTTTTACGCACCATCGTCCCCGTTTAAATGCCTCTCTTTGTCGCGCCATATCTTTGCCTCCTGGACAGCCACTGGTTCACTGGAGCCTTATGGACAAGCCCGTAGCAGCGCTTATCCGCCCAAACCAGGGGGTGATATCACCCCGTGGCTGCTTTTACATTCATCCCGGGTAACCCTGGGGTCTGCTGCAAAGGTGGATAAAAAAACGCCTGGGCTTGCCGCTCCTTAAAGGAACGGCAAGCCCAGGCGTTCGGCTCTTCTGCCGCTATACTGCCGCGCTTCCCGATGGTTGTCCACCTTCGCCAGTCACGCAGCAATCAGAATCTACCAGATTTGTTTTTTATTGTCAAGTTATAATTAAGAATTATTCTTAATTATTCAAAAATCATTTCACTCTCTTTTATCCACAAATCCCCTACCATGGTCCACACGCCATTGCGCATCTCAAAATAAAATGTCACTGGTTGCCAGCGATAGGTTTTTTTATGCGCATCCACAAAATGATAGCAGACCAAAAACCGGTAATATGCCTCGGTCTTTTGCTTGTTGTCATATCGGACTTCAGCATTTTTCTTGTCGATTTCCATGGCCAATTCTTCCGGAAAACGCGTCGGAATCCGCAAACTCATAATGGCGCGGGCCCATTCCAGCTTGTCAGGCAGAATATCTTCAATCATTTTTTCAAATTTCTGCCGAAGTTCCGGGGTTATGGCAGTGGTGCTGACTGTCTTTGGTTTTCTGCTGGCCAATTTGCCCACCAAAGAAATGCTTCCGGGAATGACGATAAATGCCAGCAGCACGCTGCCAAAAATTATCCAAAACCGCTGTGTCTTCACCAATCGCTTGGCAATGGTCACAATCGGACGTTCCTGCACCAATGGCGCTTTGGGCTCTGCTTTCTCTTCCGGGGGCGTTTCCTCCACTATGGCAGGTTCCGGGGTTGTCTCCTCCTTGGGTTTGTCGGCACCGAATTCAAAGGTGCGGGAGGCATGGGCTTTCCCGGCTTTCTTGCTGATCTGTTCCTTCTTTTCCGCGCCGCACAAGGTGCATTTTTGCAGCGTATCATCCAGGGGTTTGCCGCATTGGTCACAAATCCACATGGACGCCTCCATCTCATTGATATAAATAGCGTCAACCCAAAGAAGATCAGGCCCTATAACCGAACTTCGGCTGCTGCCGGCCATATCCGTGTACCCATTGTAACGGACACACTGTTTCCTGGCAAGAAAGTATCTGCCTGCCGGCGGCGGTGTAAGGTGTTGTCGAAGCAGTGCCTGGCCGTGGCCTTACAAGACCCAGAGCTTCAACGCCTCGGATACGACATCCTCCACCTGGATGTCGTCCAAACACATCCGCCGCGACTCCCGGCACTTTTCCGTATGGCAAGGCCGGCAGGGCAGGTCCCGGCAGACCACACGGTGACGGGGCGTATCAGGATTGTTATTGCGAAAATCCGTGGGACCATAACAGATGACAGTGGGAACCCTGTAGCTTTCCGCAAAATACTTTGGCCCCGAATCATTGCCTAGAAAAAGCCGGCTGTTTTTGATAATCGCAGCCACCTGGCACAATGGTAATCCGACGGCCCTGACCACGGGATAGGAGGAGGCGCGCGCGCACACCTCCATAATCGGCGCTTCCTCCGGCGATCCGGTAAGCACAAGCTGGCAGCCGGTCTTGTCCGCAAGGATCTTCAATACCTTGCCAAAACGCTCGGGGTCCCAGCGTTTCAAGGGCCACCCGCCGCCGGGTGAACACACCGCATACGGCCGTCCTCGCTCCCAGCCTTGCGTGTGCAAGAATGCCTGTGCTGCGGCTTCATCCTGGGAGCCCAGGAAGAACTCCATGGCATTGTCGTTCCCCTGCCATCCCAGAACCCGGGCAAACTGGAGGTTGAGATCCACCACATAACGGTGTGCTGCACGGATCGTGTCGGTATAAAAATATTTCCGGCCGCGCAGATGAAAACCCATACGCCGTGGAATCCGGCCCCAGCAGCCCCACAGAGCGGTGCGCATGCTGCCATAGAGGTCCAGGTACAGATCAAAGCGTTCTTGGCGTATACGCCGGATCATTCCCCACTGTTGGCGGCAGGCAAAAACAGCACCCCGGCTGCGCAAGGCCTTGGCAGGATGCTCCCAGAATGCATCCACCCGCGGATTGGGTGTAATCACTTCCCCATAGGAGTCATCGCTGATCACGGTGACATGTGCCAGGGGAAAAATCTCCTTTAAAGCACGCAATAAGGGGAAAGTGGTCAGGATGTCGCCCAGTGTCCGAAGTTTGACAACGAGGATTTTTTTCGGTTCCATACAAATCCTGTTTAAAATATCTTGTGTATCCGCAGATTACGCAGATGAATAAAAAGTGCCAGCCATTCTCACCACTGCTCAAATTCCACTGCTGCTGCCGGGGCACCTCTTCTGCCCCCGGTGCGGCGCCTGGATTCAATATAAGGATTCATTATACCTGTGGTTTTGGTCAAACTCCAGAAATTTGGGTGGTTTGGCCACTCTTCCTGCTGCCGCCCTTACCCTGCGCTTTTCATTTCCTGTGCATTATTTCGTCCAACGCGGCCATCACCTGCCGGGGTGTAACCGCCTCCCAGCATTTCATGGTGTCGCATGCATCCCGGTGACACGGCCAGCAATCGGTTTTGGCCTGGATGGCCTTATGGCCGTTTTTTACATTATATGGAAACCACACCCGGGGGTCCCCGGGGCCGAAGAGACCTATGGTGGGGGTATTGACCGCCGGACCAAGATGCATGGGAAAAGCATCATTGGATATCACCGCCGCACAGCACGACCACAAGGCAGCCAGCCTTCCTGGCGGCAGCCCTTCGGCGCTGAGCGACAATTTTCCTGCCGCACGCATGTACTCCATTTTCAGATCCTTTTCCAAAGGTCCAAAAATAAAGATGGATTTCACGTTCCATTTTTTCGCACATTGACGCGCGATTTCCAGGTAATTGTACAAAGGCCAGCGTTTGGCCGGATGGCTTCCTCCGGGAAAAAGCCCCACCACCTTGCCTGGCGTGACCCGGCGTTCTTTTAAAAAAGATTTGATCCAGGTTTGGTCCTCCTCGCTGATTTCCCACCGCGGACGGAGGGACAACTTTTTCATGCCAAACGCGCGCAGGATGTCAAAATACGATTCCCAGGCCGGCCGCGGACCGCTCTTTTCAGGGCTGGTGCGGATATGAAAGAGCAGGTCCCATCCTGTCACTTGAGGACCGATTCTGCACTTCGCCCCGCTGAAGTACACCATCAGGGCTGTGCGCGGATTTCCGAACAAATCGCAGGCAGCATCGTAGTCGCTGCGGCGCAATTGCATGATGGTCCTCCACCAGTGTCTGAGATCATCACGGGCCAGGGAGATAATCCTGTCCCAGCCAGCCTGTCCTCCGGCAGCACCCACGCTGGCCGGTTCGGTTAAAAGATCCACCCGGGCCCTGGGAAAATCCCGTTTAACCAGGCGCGGCAGGATTGAAGCCATCAGCACATCGCCCCGAAAACGCGGCCGCAGAAAAAGCAATCGGGGATTTTTAGGCAGGATCCATTCCGGATCCGCCGGATTGGCCCGAACCGCGGCCGGCAACAACCCGGTGAGAAAATAGACAATGGTGATCACTTGTGAGGTTCCAAAATTGAATTCAAACAAACCGTTGATGACAAACGCTATAAAGGCGGCGGTGATGCCTACCGCCATGCCCGCTGTGCGCCAATTCTGCCCTTGGTATTTATTCCATTTCTGCAGCCCGAAAACAATCACGGTCACAATCCACCAAAGATAAAAGCCGGCTGCCGGCAAACCGCCGTTGATGGCCATCTGGAGCAGGGTATTATGTACATGGGGAGGTCTTTGTTCCAGGGCCAGGGGATTGGCCACCCGGCCGTATGCTTCCGAAAGATTGTCCACGCCATATCCCTGCAACGGCTGCGCTTTGATCAATTTCAGGGCTGAAGCCCACATATACCGCCGTTCGACATTGCTGGAATGATGCTTGGAAGTGACTGTGAATACCCTCTGGGAAATGGAATGATGCGGGAAAAGCACCAAGAACAGTATCCCGGCAGCCATAAAAGTGACAGGCAGCCGCCAATCGCGCAGACAACCCAGAAAGAAAAGCGCCACCGCGGCGCCGATCCAGGAGGAACGGGTGTAGGTAAAAAGCAATGCCAGACCCACGATCCCGCTGCACGCCAGCCAGAACCAGCGCTTCCTCCCTTCGGCGTACAGCCATTCGGATGTGGTCAGAATAAAAGCCAGCATGTACATTCCTCCGGCCGCCATATAATCGCCGGAAAAACTTTGTGCCCGTCCTTCATCCCAACCGGCCAGATGGGCAATAACAGACCAGACCGCACACACTACCGCGCCCAGGAGAAAAAGATTGAGCAGGCGTTTGGCCTTGCACGGATGGGTCACCAAGGCCGCGGTCAGAAAAAAGGCCGCCATCAGGACCACCTTGCGCAGGCCGAAAATACTGGGATTCATCCGTCCGGCCCAGAGCGAGGCGGCTACCAGCACGGCAGCCAACAACAGCAACGGCCAGTTCATGGGAGTGGGGGCCAGTTTAAAATCGCGTTTCCAAAACATGCCTGCCATCCAGGCGCCGATGGCCAGGAAAATAAAATTGTGCATGGCAATGCTGGCCACGGCAAAAAAGGCAAACACCGCCAGCGCCCACAGGGAAAAGCGTTGCAGGCGCAAAAGCGCCAAGGTGGATTGCACGGTCATCTTTTCCTCCACGCGCGGTACCGCAAGTACCAAAAAGATTTTTTCCGTTTGAAATCGGCCAGGGAATCCCCTGGTTTGACATACACCCGCCGCAGGGCAAAGAGATCTGCGGTCACGGAGGCAGTGCCTGGTGCAATAGCGCAAGCCGCATAATATCCGGCGGCCTGTGCCGCGGCTTTGCTCCTTTCATCCCAGGCGCCGTAAGGATAGGCAAAGCAGGGAATCTCCAAAGCCAATGCTTCTTGCAGTGCACGGCGCGAGCCCGCCACTTCCGCCTGCAGCTGCCTGTCCTCCGCCTTAGGCAGACAGGCATGGGTGGCACTGTGCGAGCCGATTTCCCAGCCTTGTTCGGCCAAGGCCTTCACCTCGCGCCTTCCCAGGCAGGTCTCCCGCGGCAGGCCCTTGTCGTCATCCCAGAAATTGTGCCGGCCTAAGGCCGAGGAGACGACAAAGACCGTAGCGGTGTATCCTGCTGCTGCCAGCACCGGCCGGGCAATTGTATAGACGTCCTGATACGCATCGTCAAAAGTGATTACCACCGGCCTTTTGGGCAAAGGCCGGGAATGCAAAACAGCGTCGGAAAGCAGGCGCAATGATACGGTATGGTACCCTTCCGCCTTCAGGCAGGCAACCTGGGCTCTAAAAGCATCGGGAGATACGGCCAAATCACTGCTTGCCGGATCCAACTGGATTTTATGGTACATTAAAATCGGCACATTCATGGAAACCCTATTGTATACCATATCCCGCTTTCTTCAAAAAAAAGAAGCAGGAATGTTCATGGGCGCCCCTCGCCGGTTTGAACACCCGCCGGGGAGGCCAACCCTGTTTTTTTAAAAATAACCCACCCGTCTTCTTCAGCAGCCACGATATATGCGGGCGTTGCATAGAAGTAATCAGCAGTTCCCAGTATCTTATCCGCAAACGGCAAGCGTCGGGCCCCTTTTAAATCGAAAACAGCGTACTCCGGCAGGTACCAGGGTTTTTCTCCGGGCCGCCAGTACTGCTGGGAAGTAATGGCATAGATCTCCCTGCGAAAAGACAGATGCGGCGCCAGATGTTCCTGGGCAGCGACCGAAACCCCGGGGGGGATCTGCTGCAGCATCCGGTGTCCTATGCGGGCGTGATCGGTCAGTGCGTACCGCGACCATGAAAATTTCCTGGAAAAAGGCGTCTGCCCTCTTTCTAGGTTTATCAACAGCGTCAGGACAATCAGAAAAAAAGCCAGCCACAGTGGGAAGGCTTTTTCCTGGCCGGCAAGTCGTTGCCGCCATGACGCAAAAATTGGTTTTTCCATCCATTTTTTTAAACCCACCAGAGTGCAAAAATACAAGAAAGGCATGATGTGCAGGGAATAATGGTCCCAAAAGTTGTACATGCCCACGTAATTGGTGATACTTTTCAGCCAGATCGAAAACCCCAGAGGCAACAAGGCCCAGCCGGAGGCAAAGATACTGAAAGCGGACTGGGACAGCAGGTAAAAGATGGAAAACACCTTCTCCCCTTGACAAACCGTTGTGAGCAACAGCCATGGATGCATGAGGATGTTTTTGGCCAGACCTGCCGAGCCGCCGTCTCCCAGTCCGCCAAAGCGGCTGATAAGATTCTGCGTATCAGGGCCAAAGGCGGGCATCAAAACCGTATAGGCCAGCAAAGACCAGGTGCCGCCCGCCAGGGCCACCGCCAGCCCTTGGATCACGCCGGGCCTGCCGGTGTCACGCCGGACCTCGTGCTCTTCCGGGGCAAGGGGCTGGAAGCAACATCCTGGTTTGCAAACCATGGCGATGCCCAAAGCAAGGTAGTATAAGCCGACATCCTCTTTTCCGGTCAGGGCAATCAGCATGCTGATCCAAAACCACCCCATTCGCCTTTTCCACAAAGCCCACAAACTCAGCGCCATGAATACTGTGTCAAAAGAATCCGCATGCCCCGCCGCCATTTGCGCCAACTGCAGATAGGGATTGAGCAGATAGGAAATGCCGATCGCCAGTGCCAGCCACTCGGAATGCAGAATTTCCCTGGCCAGGGCTTGCAGCACCACGGCCGTTAAGGCAACGCTTAGGGTGGACATAAGCACCAGCCATGCAATCGAGGGCCAGAGGCGGAAAATCTGGGCCACGGCGTACCATAGCAGCGAAAAATGAACGCGCAAGGCATGCGTTCCCAGAATGGTTTCAAACGGTGTATTCCCGCGCATGATATTCCAGAGGCTTTGGCTGATGGTCGCCATATCCACTGCGCCGTTGAGAAAATTATAATGATCTGCCATATATGTGGCCCAGAAAAAGACCGCCTGTAAAACCACCAAGGTCCACAACAGGACGCCGGCCCAGGTGCGCGGCAGCTCCCGCAGCTTGAGCAGGCGCCACCCCAGCATGGTTAACAACCAGGCCAAAACCAGTTGGATGCAATAGACCAGGAAAAGACGCGGCGGAAACACCATTTTTCTCCAACAATGAGTTAATGCCCGGTTGGCCGGCGGTTAGGGTTTTTTAGGCACGCGGGTTCCCATGCGGATGCTTGCTTCCCCAAGGTCAAACCGGCCTAGTAAAATCCTGCCCGGAAAACCGGACAATTTGAACAAGGGATTGAAATCCTCAAGGAAAGGCTGCAGCAGCCAACCAGGCAAGGGCACCCCCCCGAGACGAAGACGCTGCAGCCGGAAGCGCAGATTCTGGGACTCGGCATAATCAGGATCGGAGACAACACGCAGGGAAAGCGTGGCTTCCATGGGAACCAAACCCAGCCATCGCACCAGCAGCCTCCCCTTTTCCGCAGACACGCGCAGGGCCTGTACATCACCCTTGCTCTGGCTCAAGGTCTCGTTGAGCTTGCTTTCCTGAAGTACGACCTCCTTCACTTCGAGGCCGGCCAGCGAATAGACCACCAGCTGGCCTACTTCACACTGCTCCACATCCAGAATGGGATCTTGCAGTTCCACATCCAGCGTCTCAAAGGGAACACCCAGGTTGTTGTGCTTGAAATCCCCCACTTGCCCGTTGCGCGCAAATAGGTGTATCTTTTTAAACCTCCCCAGACGGGTTTCTTCCTCGGAATACGGTTCGATCTGAATCGTATATTCCTCGGCACTGCTGATATAGCCCCTGAGTACCCGCTTGATTTCGCTTTGCAGGACGTCGATGACGCTCGCCGCCGGCAGGGGCGAAAGCACCTCCCGCCGGCGGTAAAGCAAAGCCTCCGCCGCATCCGGCAATGCATACCGCTGCACCAGTTCAAAGCGCGGATTGAGGGCGCGCGACTCGATCTGCAGCATCAAATCGATGCGGCGCGGCCTTTCCACATTAAAATCCAGTCCCAGACTGCCGGTTTTACTGACTGCAAAATCCGTAAACATGGGCCAATTGTTGATGCCGCTCAACTGCACGCCCGCCTGGCGGCGTGTTTGCTCCACCACAAAAGTTACGCGGGAAAAATACGCATGGTCCGGAACAACGCGCAAAATAGGCTTGCGCCTTAGCTGTTGGCTTTGGTGCTCCACATCGGCCAGAATGGCATCCAGCGGCCATGATCTTTTATCCGGCGCCCAGGAGTTGACCAAGGGCACTTGGGCGATGCGATGGGAAGCCAGGGTATGCAGCCACCCTGCCTGCGGCCCCAGGTGGGAATAAGCCATCTGCAGCAGCAGCGCCAGCACCAAGAGCAACAGCAAGCGTTCGCGCACGGGTTTGCGCAGGTCTTTCAGCCAGATGGCGCCGGCCAGGCAGGCGAGCGGCAGCAGCGGAATGATGTAGCGGTCGTCTTTATTGCGGATAAAAGTCAGGATCAAATACGGCAGGGCCAGCCAGACAATCATCCAGGCAGCCTGCTTCCTCCGAAGGCACAACCATGCGCACCCAAACAGCAATGCCAGCCCGAGGGGAATGGAGGTCTGCCTAAACAGGCTGCCAAGATAATAAAACCAGGCAGCCGGCGAAGTCAGGGCCGGGTCGTTCTCCAGCACTCCGCGCGCATGTACATAGGAAGAGGTGTTTTTGACCAGGGTGATGAAATGAACCCCGTACCAAGGGGCCGCCAGTAAAGCAGCCACGCCGTAAATAAACAATACATTCAGCCAGATACGGCCCCGCTGCTCGTGTTTTTGCAGGGTGGCGGTCACGGCCTGGATGAGCGGCGGAAAACAGAGAAAAAAAAGTGCGCTCCATTTGTCCAGCAGACCCAGGCCCAAGGCCGCGCCATACAATAAGGACCAACGGCGGCGTGTAAATCCTGCGGAGGCCCAAAAGGCATAAAAACCCAAAAGGACAAAAAAAGCCAGAGGAATATCCAGCATGAAAACTTTGGCCTGTATGGTAACCGCCGTGCTGGCGACAAACAGATAGGCAGCCAAAATGCCGGATGGTTCGTCGAAAAACCTGCGGCCGATGATGAATAATAGCCATATCATGCCGCACAGGAAACCCACATCCAAAAAAGAGGCCACGTCCGGAGAGGGACGCGTGACGGCAAACACCACTCCGGCTAAAAATTCAGCGAGCGGAGGATAAAAATCGGAGAGATAGAGAAGGTTTTTAATGACGCCCCATCCGCCCTGATGCAGCACCCGGGCATACCCGACTGCTCCCATATAGTGAATGGATTCATCCCAGGACAGCGGACGCTTATCGACAAAAAGCCAGACCGCATTTGCCAATACCACGGCCGCCATCAGGGCCACTATATAGGCGGCCGAGGAAATGGCAGTGTCTCCTGGCAACAACCTCCCGACACTGATCCTGGTATATTTCTGGCCCACGCGTGCATCACTCCTCGTTTTTTAAATGCCAGGGGTTGTGTGGCCTTGCGCGAAAGCGCGGAGCATGCGCGCCGAGGCATTGTCCCCCCAAGGGCAAGGACTGCTCTTTTTGCTGTCCAAGGGGGTTCCCTTACGGTTATTTCCTCTGTCCCCGGCTGCCCAATATAATCCTCCCTCTCGACAGCTCCAGGTTTCCCAGGCGTACGGTCGCCTGCAGCCCCTTTAAATCGATAAGCGGATTATGATCCCGGATCAGCCATTGCAAAAGTTTGCTGGAAAAAGACAAGCGGGCGACAGAACCGCTTTCAATGTCCAGCCAAATATTTTCCGAAGCCGGCCGCTTGGGGTCCGGTGCGATGCGCAACTTCACCTCCACCGTTCCTTTGATCTTGCCGATTCTTTGCAGGCGGATCACCCCCGGATGCAAGGTCACCCTCCACAGGCGCCATTCGCCCTCGGCCTTGGCCAAGGCCGCATTGATGTCCGCCTCACGCAGCTCGAACGCATTCACCTGAATGACCCCGGCGCTCCAGGCTTCCAGCTCGCCGTTGGAAAATTTTTCCGGGTCAACCACCAAGTCCGTGACCGTGGCCTCGGCGGCGACAAAAGGGAGACCGAAGTTCTGGTGTCGGAAATCCCCGGCTTCCCCGCCTGTAATGCGCACGCGGACTTTTTTGAATTTGCCCTTTTGTATCTGCTCGCTGGAGAAGGGTTCCATTTCCACCCTGAAATCACGGATCCCGCGCAGATATGGCGCAAGGCGCTTTTTAAAAATGTCCTGCACCCGGTCTGCGGATTGTGCTCCCCCGGACCAGCTTTGCTGGAATAATGCGCCGGTTGGCTGCCGGTCGTTTGCTCCGGCAATGGCAATGGCAGACAGCAGCCCTGCTATAAAAAAACCAGGTGTTTTTATCCGCATGTTGATGCCCCCCTAAAAATAAAGAACTTTTATACCACGAGCCGCAGCAAAATATCCATGTTTTAATACACCCCCCATGCTTTTCCGGTTTTAAAAAAAATCCCCGGGGGTCCAAGTGGTGCTGATACGGCCCTGGTCAACCGCTGGTGTTTTATGCGTGCGGGATTGTCTTTTCCTGCCCGGGAGTGCTACAATCAGCTTATGCAACAGCCTGATTTTCTGCCCATGTCCCGGTCCCAGATGCAAACCCTGGGCTGGGAGGAATTGGACATTCTTTTGGTTTCCGGCGACGCGTTTGTGGATCACCCTTCCTTCGGCACAGCCTTGATCGGAAGGTTTTTGGTGCACCAAGGATTCCGGGTGGGCGTGGTGGCGCAGCCCGACTGGAAAAAGCCCTCATCCGTCACTGTGCTGGGCCGGCCCAGGCTTTTTGCCGGCGTGACTGCCGGCGCCATGGATTCTATGGTCTCCAATTATACCGCCAACCGCAAACTGCGCCGGAACGATGCCTATGCGCCGGGCGGGCGATACGGATTGCGGCCCAACCGGGCCACGCTGGTATACGCCAATTTGGTCAAGCAGGCTTTCCCCGGTCTGCCGGTGGTTCTGGGAGGGATTGAAGCCAGCCTGCGGCGCATGGTGCATTACGATTATTGGGAGGATAAGATCCGGCGTTCGCTGTTGCTCGATGCCAAGGCCGACATCCTGGTGTATGGCATGGGAGAAAAACCGGTGCTGGAAATAGCCAAGCGCCTGTCCCGGCACGCCTCCCTGGACAACATCGCCCAAACCGTGATCGTGCGTTCCCAGGTAGAAATTGGGCGGGCCGTGACCCTTCCTTCTTATGAAGACATCCTGAAGGATAAAAATCTATTGGCCCGGGCCGCCTTGATTGCCGAAAGCACACATAGTGCAGGGGCATCGCCTGCCGTGCCCCTGCTGCAACCGCACGGCAACAGGATTGCCGTCATTTACCCTCCGGCCGCCCCGCTGACCACTGCGGAAATGGACGCCCTCTATGCCCTGCCCTTTTCGCGGCGGGCGCATCCGGGTTATGCGGAAAAAATTCCGGCTTTGGAATCCGTCGCCGCTTCCCTTGTGACCCACCGAGGCTGTTTCGGCGGTTGCTCCTTTTGCGCCCTGGGTGCGCATCAGGGGAAAATCATCCAGTCGCGCAGCCAGGCCGCCATCACACGGGAAGTCCGGCTCCTGGCCCAATCCGCCTCCTTCCGCGGCACGATCACGGATCTGGGAGGGCCCAGCGCCAACATGTACGCCATGGCCTGCCTGCGGCCGCAGGGGCCCTGCCGCCGGCCTTCCTGCCTTTTCCCGGATATTTGCCGCCATTTGCAGACCAGCCACCGGCCGCAGATTGCTCTCCTGCAGGCTGTACAAAAAATTTCCGGCGTTAAACACGCTTTGATCGCTTCCGGCATCCGTTGCGACCTGGCCCTGCAAGATCCGGCATATATCCGTTTTTTGTCCGCCGGCAAACATATCAGCGGCGCCTTGAAAATTGCTCCCGAACACACGCAGCCGCAAATATTGAAGTCTATGCGTAAACCCGGCATCCATATCTGCGAACAATTCATTCTCGCGTATAAAAAACAAGCGCAGCAGCTCGGCCAGCCCGGATATTTGACCGCATATTTTATTGCCAGCTTCCCTGGCAGCAGTGCGCAGGACATGCAGGCTGCGCGCCGGTTTGCCAAGAAATACGGACTGCGCGTTGAACAGATGCAGGATTTCATCCCCCTGCCCATGACCCTGGCCGGAATCATGTATCATACGGGCAGGGATCCCAAAACCGGAAAACCCCTGGTGGTGGAAAAAAGCCACTCGGCACGCAAGCAACAGCGGCGCGTGTTGCTGGGCCAAAAAAATCCCCGTTAACACCCCAATGCGTCTTGGCGGGTTTGCAACCGGGGATTTCTGCCAAGGCAGCAAAATGTGTGTTGCCAAACTTTTCGCCCGTTGCTATAATGCCGCCGTATTGTCATGTCGGGAAGCCATTTTCACCAGCCGGCAATGGGCATCACTTTCAATTTTCACAGTCTGAAGCTCAAGATGTTCTTCAAGACTGCACTGGAGGGACATCGTGAAATATTATTTTATCGAAGATTCCGGCAACAAGACGGAGTTTGAATCGCTGGGCGAACTGTATCTTTCCCTGGAAGAGGATAATTTCAGGTTTTGCCATGTGGAAAGCGAGGATGGGAAAGAGCGCTTCCCGTCCGAAGGCGACGAAACCGAAGCGAGGGTAAAAGGCCTGATTGCCATGAAGCTCTTAAACCTGGACCAGGATTATGTCATGCGCAAAATCAGGCGCGCGGAAATGGAATCCTAACCCTTCCTGGCCAAACAGGCAGCACGGCTGCGCGGCGCGGAATTGCTTGGGCCTGCTATTTTTTCTCGCCGGTCAATAGAAATACGGGAAATGATTTTTCCTCGCCGGTTGCCGTCCGGCGGGAGGTGGCGTGAATATTTCGTACGGCCAGGTTCTGAAACCCGGCATTCCCAAACCAAGCCCGAAGGGTTTCGGGCGCAAAGCCAAAATGATACACCCCCTCGGTGTGCGCATGGAAATCCCCCTGTTCCTCTTCCAGATCCGCCAGGGCACAACGCCCGCCTGAACGCAGGAGACTGTAAAAACGCCGGGCCAAGGCTTCGATGTCCGGCACGTGGTGAAGGGTCATGGCGCTGATAATCACATCCACCGGCTCTGGCGGCGAGTCCGTAAAAATGTCTATGGGCAGTATGCGGATATTGCCCGCTTTTTCTCGGCGGTATTTTTTCCGCAGCTGCGCCAGCATCCCCCGGGAGGTATCCACTGCATACATGCGCTTGACCTGCGCAGCGATGTGCAGCGTTACCAGTCCCGTACCGGCGCCAAAATCCAAAACCACCTCCTGGCCGGCAAAGGCCAGCTCCCGTTGCATGGCCACGGCAATGGTGCGCGCGAGTTCAACCCGCCTGGATTCCTGGTCCCAGGTCCTGGCCGCCCGCTCAAAACGGATCATCGCACTCCTTCCCTGCGCCAGACAACCGCAACAGGCCCGGGTTCCTGTTTCCCTGATGCCGGCTTTCTTTTAATGCTGCGTTTCATAAAAGGTGCCGCCGGAAGGCCGCCAACACTTCCCCGGCGCTGATATCCGCCACCACGCCGGTCTTGGACCGTACCAACGCGTGCTGCTTGCAGTCATAGGGATGCCATTCCGCTTCCGGCTCGTTGGTCCAGAGCGTGAGCGTGCGGGCGCCTACTGCTACCGCCACGTGTTTGGGGCCGGAATCCGCAGTGACCACCCCTCGGGCCAGGGACATCAAGGCGCCGGCTTCCTTTATCGTTCTCTGGAAAACAGGCGGATGGGATTTTGCGCCCCGGGAAATGGCCCTGGCCAATTCCTGGTCTTGGTTTCCGGCCAGAACAATCCAGCGGGAGGCCCGGAATCCGCCGCTGCCGGAGGGGCTTGCGGTTGCGGCATTTAAAAACAAAATGGCCTCGGCCGCCGTCCAGCGCTTGCACTCCTTCCCTGCGCCGGGCGCCAGCACCCAAAACGGCTCCTGCGCATCCAGCCCTTGCGCCTGCACAAAGGCCTGCGCGCCCTGATAATGCTCCTGCCTCAGGGGAAAGGTCAGCTCCTCGCCGGCCACCGGCAGCCCCAGGGCTCTCACGGCATCAAGATCCCGCTGAATGGCGGATTTGGATTCTTTGCGGGCGAGGATGGGCACGCTGCCGAACCAATTGCGGCCGCTGTGGTTGTGCACCACGCGGCAGGGCGCACCGCTGGCCCAGGCCAGGAGCGCGGTCCGGTAAGAGGCGTGCAGGGCCACCGCCGTCCGGCAAGCCGCTTGGCGCAGCTTGAGGATAAACGCCAGGGCATAGGGCAGGCTTTTTTGTCCGTACACCCACACCTGGTCCAGGTCAGGATTGTCCTGCAGGACTGATGCGCCGGCCGCCGAAACCACGGCGGCAATACGAGCGGCGGGGTATGCCCGCCGCAAGGCGCGCATGGCCGGCGTGGCCAGCAAAGTGTCGCCCAAAGACCTGATTTTTATAATCAGCAGATCCGTCTTGGTTATTTCACCCGTTTTTTTTCTCACTTTTTATTTTATCGCCTTTGAGAATTTGCCGGCATTTTTCCCAGACCTGAGCGACGGAGATATTGCGCATGCAGAGCAAATTCTTCCGGGGGCACTCATTGCGCACGCAGGGCGCGCATGCAAGTGATGCATCCCGCAGAATGTGACTGCCGGCGCCGAAGGGCCCTGTCACTTTTTGATCCGCTGCCCCCTGCAGGACCAATACCGGGACCCCTTGGGCGTAGGCCATATGCATGGCCCCGGAATCATTGCTGATTAAAAGTTCCAGCCGGCGCATGACCGCCATCGCCAGGCGCAGGTCAGTCCTGCCGGCAAGCGCCAGGAGCCGGCTTTTGGCGCGCCGCACCACGTTTTCAACCACCGGCCGGTCGCTGGGACTGCCCAGCAGCACCACCTGGTAGCCTTCAGCAGTCAGCAAATCCGCCAGCTCGGCATAGCGTTCTGAAGGCCAGCGCCTGGAAGATGCCACGGACCCGGGCGCCAGGCCGAGAAAGCGGCCTTTTCCTTCAGCCCCCAGCAATGCCTCCGCCCGCACCAGTTCCTCGGGGGTTACTTTAAGGGTAAAATTCCATTTCTGGCAATAGTCCACATCTGCTCCGGCCAAACGCGCAAGATTGAGATAGATCTTGGGCCGGGGCCACTGAAACAGACCCTGGTGCCAAGGCGCTTTTAAATTCAATAGCCAGCCGCGTTGCTGGGTATTATAGCCCAACCGCTTTGCACTGCCGGTCCAAAAAGCCATCCAGGCCGAAGAAAAGGAATTGGGCAGCACCAGGCACAAATCATAATGCTCCTGGCGCAGCCAGCGCACGGTCTTGAACCACGGCCAAAAACCCCCGGCATGGCCTCCGCCCAATACAATAATGCGGTCCACATCCGGATGTTGTTCCCAAAGCGGCGCAGTCCAGGCTCTGGCCAGCACATGGACCTGACAGTCCGGCGCCGTCCGTTTCAAGGCATTGGGCACAGGGGTGGCCATGATCGCATCGCCCACCCAATTGGGACTGCGCAGCAGGATTTTCATGGGTTTTTTATGCAGCAAAGGCATGGTTTATTGTTTCCTTTTCCACAGAGTCGTCAACACGGGCAGCCGCTCTCCTTGTTGCTGATAATGGTGCCATACCTTCAATTCACTGCAAAAAACATAGGCAGCGGAAAAACAGTGAAACAAAAAGCCCGGCAGGCCGTCGCGAAATCCTCCCTGCAGAACATAGGCTTTGCAAAAACGGTGCAGGGGCTTGGTCACCAGGGCGTAACCGTTCGGCCGTCGTTGCCGGGCGATGATGCGTCGCGCTTCCAGGGTGGTGTAGGTGTTGAATTTGTCGAAATAATGCTCAATACTGCGGTAGGAATAATGTGCGATGTGCCCGCGCAAATGGCCTGTGGGTCCTTGCACCTTGACGCCCCGATGCAGCCCGACTTCCGGATAGGAACCAGCGGCACGCCTGAAAAACCGCAAATGCCAGTCCGGATAAAGTCCGCCTCTTTTCAACCAACGGCCAAAATGATAATTCCGAATCGGCACCCAGTATCCTGCCAGGCTGTTGGGGTCGTCTTTACACGCCAGCAGTTCTGCCTGTAATTCCGGGCTTACGCGTTCATCGGCATCCAGAATAAAAACCCAATCCATGCGCAGTTGGGCGAGTCCGAAAACCCGCGCCGGTTCAGGATAGCCGCAAGGCCCCGGAAAATTCACCACCCGCGCGCCGGCCGCCCGTGCCAGGGCGACGGTCGCATCCGTGCTGTCATTGTCAACCACCACCACTTCATCCGCAAAGTTCAGGGTCTCCAGGCAGGCCTGAATGTTTTGTTCTTCATTATAAGTATGCACTACTGCTGAAATCTTCATTTTTCCGCAGCCAGCAGCTGAGAATACAGTGATGCATACGCTTTCAGCATGGTCTGTCGGTCAAAGTGTTCCTTTACCCGCCGGCGGGCGGTTTCACCCATACGCATCCTTTCCATGGGATGGCACAGCAAATAATAGATTGCTTCCGCCAGGGCTTTGGGTTCGCGCGGCGGAACTAAAAGTCCGTTCTCCCCGTGGGTCACTATTTCCGGCACACCGCCGGCATTGGTGGCGACCACCGGAATCCCCCGCGCCATTGCTTCCAGCAGCACCAAGCCGAAAGGTTCGCAATCGCTCGGCAATACAAAAATGTCCAGCGCCGACATAAAATATCCTATATCCTCCACGTACCCGGTATACTCCAAGGCATTCATGGATCGAAGAATGCTTCCCCGCATCCACAACGAGGTGGCAAAGGAGGCGTCCGCGGAGTATGCTCTGCCGCCCAGAAAAAATCGCGTCTGCGGACTCCAGCGATGCACCATTTCCCCGGCGGCAATGAAATACGCAAAGCCTTTGTTGGGCCTCCAAACACCCGTGGTGCCGATAACAGGGACATCATACAAAACCCCCAATTCCTCCCGCAACCGCGAGGGGAATTCTTTTTCTACATCCGTGCTGGTGCTGCAATGTATCACCCGGCATTGTTCTCCTGGCACGCCGTATGCTGCCAACAAATCGCGGACATAGCGGGAGATGCAGATAAAAGCTTTTGTCTTGGGTGCCAAACGGCGGACATTCCGGGCCATGTAGCCCTGGGGCCCGGTACTCATGGCGCCACCAGCCAGACCATGGGCACTTTCGCCCAGGCGCAGGCATATGCTGCTAATTTGGCCTCTTGCAGGCCGCTGACATGCACCAGCGCGGCGGAGACACGCTTCATATACTTGAAAAACTTCCATATGGCCGGCAGGCTGACGTGCAAATAGCGCAGCTTGCCTTTGCCAAAAGGAATAATCTCGGGCTTAAAACCACAGTCCCGTAATCTCTCGGTAAAGTGCCCTTCCTGGCAGCACACTACATACGGAGCAAAATGGTCGCGATTCAAGCCGTCGAGCAGGGACAACAAATGGACCTGGCCTCCGCCGATGGTCCCGTGGTAATTCACGAACACAATCGGCACCGGGCCTTTGTTTTGCGCACCGCCTGTCATTGATTTTTCCACCTCCGTTGCCCCCCTTCCCGTGCGCCCGTCAGCGGATCTGAAAACAACCGCCTGTCCGGCCAAATCCCTTCGGTGGTTTGTCTGCCGCGGCTTTTTAAAACCGTCTTCGAGTGTAACAATTTGTTTCCCGCTCCACAAGCCCGGAGTTAGGGCTTCACCGGCTTGTCCGGCCCCGTTTTTTCCCAAATTTTGGCGTGCTTAACCAGGGAATTGAGCGCCGAGAGGGCGCACAAAGCCAGGCCCGGGAACCCGTCCCGCCATCCGCTCTTGAGCAGGTACATTTTGACAAATGTCCACGGCGGATCCAAGCACAAGCGCAGGCCGGAAAACCGCTTCCCTTTTTCCACACGGTCCATGGCTGCAAGGGTCGTATACCGATTCAGGCGCAGCACATAATCCTCAACGGTGAGATAGGTAAAATGCCGGAGGGGATGAGACAAGCGCCCCAGGGATCCTTCCACCTTCAGGGCCTCATGCACATTTTTTTCTTCAAAGAGTCCGGTGCCCGCCCGAAAAAGCCTGAGCTGCCAATCAGGGGTCCAGCCGCAATGCCGTATGGGCCGGCCGAGGAAATAGTTTTCCCGGGACACATAATAGCCGTTGGCAGCGTCCGGCCGTGCAATTGTCTGCCGGATTTCAGCAGCCAATGCGGGCGTGACCACTTCATCCGCATCCACCGAAAAGATAAACCCCTCGGCCACTGAACGCATCAGAACGTTTTTGGTTTTTCCGTATCCCACCCATTCCACGCTCCTCACCTCGGCGCCGGCAGCGCGCGCCTGTTCCACGGTTTTATCCCTGGAATGATTTTCGCCCACGAGGATACGGTCGCAGAACTGCAGCGCCCGTATGCAGTCTCCAATGGTGCGCTCGGAATCGCGTGCTATGACAACCGCTGTCAGCATAGTGATCGCTCCGCTAATCCGCTGGCCGCCGCTTGGGGGTGGATCCCAAAAAGGCCTTCAGCGCCGACTGTACTTCCTGTGGCATAAGCGTACGCAGACAGGCATGGTGTTGCAGGGGGCATTTTTTTCCTCCGTGTACAGCACAAGGCCGGCAGGAGAGCTTTTTTTCCAACACCATGGCCTGTGGGTGTTGGACCGGCGCAAAGCCAAACTGCGGCACCGTAGGTCCAAAAAGCGCCACGGCCCGGCAACCAGCAGCCAGGGCAAGATGCAATGGCCCTGAATCATTGGCCACGGTTATTTCCGCCCTGCTTAAAACTGCCGCCAGGGTTTGAATGTTCGTCATGCCGGCCAATGATATGGTCCGGCCGCCCGCGGCCTTGGCCACCGCCTCGCAAAGCGGCCTTTCCTCCAAAACACCGACCAGTACCGGAACATATCCGAATTTTTGTTCCAGCCCAAGCGCCAATTGGGCGAAATATTCCTGCGGCCATTGTTTGGTCGGCCACGTCGCCCCGGGTGCCAATACGGCAAAACGCCCGCTGTTTTTACAACCTGCCTTATGCAAAGTCTGCAAAGCTGCGGCCTGGGCCCATTCGGAAAGTTCAACCCTGGGCCAGCCTGTGGCTTTGGCAAATCCCGCCCGCACAGCTGCTTGGGCGTACCAGTCAGTAACCTGTTCCTTTTCGGATAGGCCGGACACGGCATTCCAAAATCTCGGCTTGCCGCCCCGGCGCACCAACAGGCGCCGCGCCAGCGCCCTTTTATGATAATGCACGATGCGCCGATAGCGCACTTTCCGGAGCAGGCGGCGGGCACGCCAGGTGCCATGCAGGTCCAGGACGATGTCATAGACAGGTTTCAAATCAGAAAGGGAGGTTACAACCTCCTGCACCCCCGGCAGCATTCTTCCCAAGGCAGCATAATCAGGATGCACCATGAGATCCACGTGGTGCCCTTGACGTGCTATTTGCTCCAATACCGGCTGGGTAAGCACGATATCACCCAATGAGGTCAGGCGCACCGCTAAAATATTTTTCATCTGCTTCTCCGTTGCCCTCATGGAAAACGCCTTTCTTTGGCGGCAGAGGCAGAAAACGTCTCTGCTTAGGGTTGCAGCTGCTGTGCCAAGCCCGACAGATAAGGCGTCAGGCCTGTTGCCGGGGCAATAATCTCCATCTCCACTTCCAGAACCCATCCGGCACATTTTTCCGGATTGCAGTAATTGATGCGCACCGCATCTTTGGCGGTGGTCACGATTTCAGCGTCCAAGGCGCGTGCCTGCGCCTGCAGCATCCGGCAATCCCCGGCAGTATACCAATGATGATCCGGAAACTTCATGGTCTTCACCACCACAGCCTTGAGCTTGACTAAACTGCGGACAAAACTGTCCGGACAACCGATCCCGGCAACGGCCAGCACCCGTCGCTGGCTGAGATACTCCGGATTTTCCACACGGCCGCCGTGCAATGCTGTCAGCATTTTAGGCGCATGCCGGGCGGTAAACACGGGTTTGGACGGTGCCAGCTCGCTGATCCTGGCAAAAATTGTCGGCGTGGCATATTGATCCGCCCGGGTCAACACCAGCAGGTCCGCCTCCTTGAGGCTGTTTAAGGGCTCGCGCAGGCGACCCGCCGGAAGCAGCCGCCCGCCTCCCCACGGATCCGAAGCATCCAGCAATACCATATCCACATCACGGGCGACCTGATCCCGCCTTTGAAAGCCGTCGTCCAGCACCAGGACTGTGCAGCCAAAGCGACGGATTGCTTCCTGGCCGGCTGCAAAACGATCACGGCCCACGATCACCGGAACCTCTGGCAACCTCCGGGCCAACAAAAACGCCTCATCCCCCGCAGCCTCCACGTTCACTTTCGGACCGCCGCGGCCTTCAGATACAATCAGCAGCGGCTGGCGGCTCTTGCGGCGGTAGCCGCGGAGCAAAACACCGGGTTTGCCTCCCAGTTTTGCCAATGCGCGGCAGAGCAACGCCGCCATCTCGGTTTTTCCGGTTCCGCCGGTAGTGATATTGCCCACGGAAACAACCGGCACTGGCAGACGCCGTGCCTGTCGCCGCTTACACCAGGCCCTGCGGGCGGCGTACAGGAAAAAATACAGCCAGCCGAAAGGAAGTAAAAAATAGGCTGCCATCACCATTCCGGCCAGTCCTCTTTTTGGGGTTCGGGTTGGGTGGCAAAAGCGCTGTTTTGTTGCGATTCCTGGCGCCATTTTTTCACTTCCCCGGCCCAGCGCTTGATAAGCATGAGTTTTTGGACCATTTCCACGGTTTGCGATGCCACCCCCTGGTAGGCAAGGACGGCCTTGCGTGCGCGCCCCCCCCAGTTTTGGGCTTCCTCTGGATGCAGGAAAAAATACGTTATCGCTTCCGCCAGCTCCTCGGCGTTCGTGACCACCTTGGCTCCGCCCTGGTTTACCAGAATCTGAGTAACTTCGGCAAAATGCTGCGTATGCGGCCCCACCACCACCGGCACCCCCAGCAGGGATGGTTCCAGAGGGTTATGCCCGCCGAAGGGAGTCAGGCTTCCCCCGACAAATGCCACCCTCCCGACACCGTAGAGGTCGGCCAATTCGCCCATGGTGTCCAAGAGTATGACCGGAAAGTTCACCAATTCCCTGTTTACCCGTGAACGGTAGGTAAAAGCGATCCGCTGTTGGGTTAAAAGCCGTTCCACTTCCGGAAGCCGCTCTAGATGACGCACAGCCAGCACCAGCACCTCTTGTGGCACCTGCTCTTGTACCCTTTGAAAAGCCTGAATAATGATCTCCTCTTCGCCCGGACGGGTGCTGCCGGCCACCCATACCGGATGCCCGGGGTCAAGCCGCAAATCCTCCTGCAAACGGCGTGTTTCCGCTCCTGCTACTGCGTCAAATTTGACGTTGCCGACAATTTTTAGGCGCTGGGGATTGGCCCCCAAGTTTTGGAATCGTTCACTGTCCTGAAAAGACTGCACCGCCAATAAGTCAAACCGTTGCAGCAGTGCTTTGAGGAGGGGACGGACCATACGGTAGCGCTTGAAGCTGCGTTCGGAAATACGGCCGTTGATCAACGCCACCTGTGCGCCCCTTTTCTTTGCCTGCCGGATGAGGTTGGGCCATAACTCGGTTTCCGCGACGATCAATAAATTGGGTTCAATGGCCCGCAGGGCGCGTTTTACCGCGCCGGGATAATCCAGCGGCAGGAAAAGAATGGCGGAAGCAAAATCCATCTTCTGCTTAGCCTGTTTCAAGCCGGTCAGGGTCATGGTCGTGATGATGATGCCCATGCTGGGATTTCTTTCCTTCAAAGCCCGCGCCACCGGACAGATGGCGGAGATTTCCCCCATGCTGGCTGCATGAATCCAAATGCGGGGCCTCGGCATCTCCTGCAGCCGCTCGCGCATCCTGCGGGAATAAAACCCCAGCCGTGAACACAATCCTGTTCTGCTTTTGGAAAATAAAAGGATCAGCGGCAGCAACACCGGCAACAACAGCAAGGTAAGCAGTCTGATGCTAAAATTATACATCACATGCATGTGTGCAATCCCATCATCTGCAGAATGACTTCGGCGGCCCGGACCGCGGCCCCGCTGCCGCCCAGGCGATTGCGCACGACGGCCCAACATTCTCTTTGCCAGGCGGCCGCCTTGGCATCGGTCAGCAATGCCTTGGCCTCCTGAAAAATATTCTCAGCCGTAAATTCACCCTGCAGGAATTCCGGGGCGATTTTCTCCCCGGCCGCCAGGTTGGCCAACCCGAAATATGGCAGCTTGACAAACACTCTGGCCAGCAGGTAGCTGATCATTTGCATGCGGTAGCCTATCAGCATGGGCGTACCGAGGATGGCTGTTTCCAAAGTGGCTGTGCCGGAGGCCACAATGGCGACATCTGCGGCTGCCCGGGCACTGAAGACGTTTTCCACCACCAGGGCGGCATCCAGACGGTTTTGGCGCAAAATCCGCGTCACCTGCTCTGCACGAACGGTCCTGGCCAGCGGAATGATAAATTTCACCTCTGGAAAAAATTCTTCCATACGCTTGGCTGCCGCCGCCATCACGGGCAACAACAGGTTAATCTCCTGTACCCTGCTTCCCGGCAGCAAGGCTACAAGCGGACCCGCGGACCCCTGCAAAAGCCGTTGCCGCGCCGCCGCCACGGATTCTTCAGGTTTGACCACATCCAGCAGCGGGTGGCCTACAAAGGTGACCGGAATGCCGAATTCCCGATAGAGCGGCTCCTCAAAGGGAAAAATCACCAGCATATGGTCGACGAGGCGTTTGATGGTCCTAATGCGCCCTTGGCGCCACGCCCAGATTTGCGGGCTGATGTAGTACACCACGGGGATGCCGAGGGCTTTGGCTTTGGCGGCAATGCGGAAATTCAAATCAGGAAAGTCGGTCAGCATCAGCAAATGCGGCCGGCGCTGCCGCAAAAGTCGTTCGGCCAGTTTAAGGATCCTGAAAAAATCGCCTATTTTGGCGATCGCTTCCGTAATGCCTATGACTGCATGCGAAACCAGGTCACACTCCAGTGCCATGCCCGCTTTTTTGAGCATTTCCCCGCCGAAACCAAAAGCTTCCAGCTCCGGCGCCCTCGCCTTGAGGGCGCGGATGACATCCGCCGCATGTTGGTCTCCCGACGCCTCTCCGGCCACCACCATGATGGTCCGTTTGCTCATGGCCGCACGACATAATTTTGTTTTTTAATCTGTTCGCTGATCTCCAGCGCCACAGCCAATGCCTGGCGCCCCTGCTCGCCGGACACTACCGGCTCTCCTCCCTCGCGGACGGCCGTGATAAAAGCGCTCAGCTCGGCGTACAGGGGTTCCTGGGTTCCGAACACCAGTCTTTCCCGCTCAATCAATTGCATGAAATTGCGCACATCCGCTTGGGCGTTTTTTTTCAGGCGATAGATGTAGAGCTCCTGTTTTTGATAGTCAATACTGATATAGTGTTCCGGGGAAAAAATGCGAATCTTGCGCTTTTGGTCCATCGTCACGCGGGAAGCGTTTATATTGGCCACACAGCCATTGGCCAATGTCAACCGGGCATTGGCTATATCTTCATGTTCGGTAAAAATACTCACGCCCACCGCTTCCAGGCGCTCCACCGGCGACCCGACCAGATCCAAAATGATATCCAGATCGTGGATCATCAAGTCCAAGGTGACGCCGATGTCGGTATTGCGCCGGGAAAACGGACCCAGCCGGTGGACTTCAATGAAACGGGGCGCATACAGCCTGCGTTTGACTTCCTGAATGGCCTGGTTGAAACGTTCGATGTGTCCTATCTGCAGGACCTTTTCCTTGTTTTTGGCCAGACGGATAAGCGCGTCCGCCTCTTCCAAGGTACAGGTCATTGGTTTTTCCAAAAGCAAGGCCACGCCCTGTTCCAGGCAATCACGCGCAACCCTAAAATGCAGATGCGTCGGTACCACCACAGAAGCCACGTCCACCTGGGAAAGCAATTCCTGATAATGAACAAATGGCTGGCAATGGCAACGTTTGGCCACTTCCCGGACCCGTTTTTCATCGCAGTCCGCCACGCCCACCAATTTTACACCCGGGATCTGGGTGTACACCCGGGCATGGTGCTGCCCCAGGCTGCCTACGCCGATAACCGCCGCATGTATTTTGGATTGAGGCTTTTCAGGCTGTGCCATCTTTCACTCCGACACCTGTATGCATTAAATTGTTTTTTTCCCGCATGAAATGCAAAAAAATAATTATCAAGTCACACTACTCCCTTGTCAAGATCAAAGCCTTGCTGCTGGCGACGGCAAATTTCGATTATATTATCATTTTTATTCCTTTTTGTGGTATTTTTTAAACAACCGCCCCTGCTGCTTGAATGTATCTTGTTGTCCTGGTTCATGCCTGTCGGCGCTGTTCTTTCAGCGCCCACCAAGGAGGCGGAAAAACGTGCTCTTGACCGCCAGCTACAAAACCCGTGTCCTTTAAAAGCGCCTCCCTGGCTTTTAGGCGCGAAGCTTGACAGCACCTGGTGCACATTATATACTTTACCGGTTTTCGTCCCTTTTTCATTTCCACACGGGAAAGAGTATTCTTATGGAGAAGCATCTCTTGCGTGACAACCGTCTGGATGCCGGCCTTTTCCTGGTCATTGGTCTTATTGCCTTGTTCGTCCGGCTGCTGTTTTCCTGGCAACCCATCCATGTCATTATTGGGCAAACCGTTTGTGACGATATGTTTTATTATTTGAAACTGGCCGAAAATTTTTCCCATGGCCGGGGGATTACTTTTGACGGCCTGACTTGCACCAACGGCTTTCATCCCCTGTATTTTTTAATCTGTTCAGCGGTTGCCTGGCTGCCCCTGGGCCGGGAAATGGTCGTGCATGTCCTTTTAACCTTCTCCACCCTGTGCGGCCTGCTCACCGCCCTGGTGTTGGCAGGGTTGGTGCACAGGCTAAGCGGTAAAACCTTTCTCTCTTTGTTGGCGTTTACCCTGTATGTTTTAAACCCGTATATTATTGCCCAGGATTTGAACGGCATGGAAACCGCCCTGTACGGTCTGTGCCTGATTTCCGCTTTTGCCTGGTATCTGCGGCTCCGGGAAGAATCAACCGTATCCTTTTTCAGCTGGGCAGGTTTCGGCTGCCTGGTCGGATGTACCTTGCTTGCCAGGACCGAGAGTATCTTTCTGCCCATACTGGTCGTATGGGACGCCGGCTGGCTGGGCCTGAAGGGCAAAATGAGCAGGCAGCGCTGGTTGGCATACGTTCTCGCCGGCGTCTTGGCGGCCGCGCTGGTTTCACCCTGGCTGTATTGGAACCTGGCCCACTTCGGCACCATTACCCAAGATCCGGCCAGGGTTTTTCCCTACCGCGCACAAGTGATTCTTTATACCTCCCAAGGCCGGATGCCGACGCTGTGGGATTACCTCCGCGAATCTTTTCGGGCAGTGTTTTGGAACCTCTATATTTTAGGCAACATGCTCCTGGGCGTGCCTTATACGGCCGCCAAGCGCGTGTTCTTTTTCTTTCTGGTGGTTCCTCTTTTCACGGCAGGATTTGTGTTGGGTCGCTTTCCGTGGGATGGCGGCAGGCGTTTGTCCCCCTGGAAACCTTTGCTGCTGTTCGCCGCTTACATCTGCCTGCTGTTTTTCTACTATTCCTGCTATCACCGTGTTTATCATTGGCGTTACTTTTATGCCATGCATATTCTTGCCATCCCTCTGGCATTCTGGGTTTTCAATGGATTGCAGATGGATGTGCTGTTAAAAAACCAGCGCCGGTTTTTGGTGATTCTGGGTTTGGCCGCCTATTTGCTTGCCGCTACGGCCATCCTCATCATTAAAATGAAATCCTTCCCTTTGCAGCAGCCGATGTATGCCGCCGCTTTGTGGATGCGGGACCATCTCCCCCCCCAGTCCCGGGTCGGATCGTGGGCCGCCGGCATCTACGGGTATTGGTCCGGCCAACAAGTCGTCAATCTGGACGGCGTGGTAAACACCCAGATTTTGGATGTGCTGAAAGAAAAGCGTTTGTGGGAGTATATTCAGGAAAAAAAGATCGACTATCTTTGCGAAAGCGACGCCTACATTGATGAATGGACCCGGTATTTTTCAACTACTTTCCAGCACAGCCGTTTGCAGCCCCTCCAGGTCATCCGTCTGGACACCGAATCCGGCCCGGCGTCAATATCCATATATAAAATCCTGCCCGCACCACAACCGGATTGATCCCTCCGTCATTCTTTTTGCCTCCTTCCCTTTTCCTGGCGCCAGCGCTGCAGCTGCCCGATGGTTTTAGGCGGCAACTCCACCACCAGGGAAAGGTCTTGCGCCCCATACTTTTCCCGTATGACCCTCCCCCGCTTCAGGATCAAGGCCCGAAGATCCGATTCGTCATATTGCAGCCGCAGGTGGATCCGCTGCCAGGTCTCGGCGAGTTTGATTTTCAATGTTTCCACCAGCTGTTCCAATCCCTCCCGGGTCAGGGCCGATACTAAAACCGCGCCAGGAAACTGATGGCGCAAGCGGTGGTGCATGGCGCGGCTGATCAGATCGGTCTTGTTAAAAACCATGATCTGCGGTTTGTCAGCGGCTCCCAGTTCAGCCAATACCTGGCTGACAACCTTGATCTGCCCCTGCCAATCCGGATGCGAACTGTCCACCACCTGCAGGAGCAGGTCCGCGCTGACGATCTCCTCCAAGGTTCCGCGAAAAGCCGCCACCAGGTGATGCGGCAGACGCCTGATGAATCCCACGGTGTCGGTCAACAGGATTTCCTGGCTGGGCGGCAGGACCATCTTTCGCGTGGACAGATCCAAGGTGGCAAACAGCTTGTCTTCCACAAAAGCCGCGGCGCCGGTTAAGGCCCGCAAAAGCGCCGACTTGCCGGCATTGGTATACCCCATCAGCGAAACCAGGGACAGGGGAACTGCTTCCCGGTCCTGGCGGTGCAAGGCCCTGGTCTTCTTCACTGTTTCCAACTGCCGCTTCAAAAGCGCGATGCGGGTGCGCAGGCGCCTCCGGTCGTCTTCCAATTTGGTTTCACCCGGCCCGCGTGTTCCTATCCCCCCACCCAGGCGGGACAGCTCCCCGCCCTTGCCGATCAAGCGCGGTAACAAGTAGGTCAATTGCGCCAATTCCACCTGTATTTTTCCTTCGTGGGTTTTGGCGCGCCGGGCAAAGATGTCCAAAATAAGCTGGGTGCGGTCAATAACCCGCACCCCTAAAATTTTTTCCAAATTGCGCTGTTGCCCGGGTTTCAGTTCATGGTCCACAATGACCAAATCAGCGCCGAGGGGTCCCGCCTGTCTGCGGATTTCTTCCACTTGCCCCGGGCCAAAAAAAGTCGCCGCCGTAGGATGTATGCGCTTAAAAAGATGTTTTCCTAAAACCGCGCCTCCGGCGGTGACGGTCAATCGGTCCAATTCCTGCATGGACTCCTCAATGTTTTCTTCTGCCGAATAAGCCAGGCCGGCTAAAAAGACCCCTTCCGGTTGTCGAAGCACAAGCAGCGCCTCCCAGATTGTGGCAATATGCATCCAGTCGTCTTCCCGGCTTGGCTGCTGCTTGCTGACAGCAGGAGGGAACTGCCTGCCTGGCGCCGAGATCAAGCCCTTGGCCGTTTTGGACGCCACGGACAGGGCAAGGGCAGCAACCGCCGGATGACACGTCATGCTGATTTATTACAACATTTTTCCTATTGCTGTCCAAATTACGCGTGCACGTGCCGGAGATATCTTTTTACCCAGCAGGCAGCGGAAAAGAAAAGTCCACTGCTCAATCCTTTTTGCAGGACGCAGGGCCATCCCCGGCGTCCGT